>JAVRLS010000047.1:0-7772 GCA_031961205.1 Thermoplasmataceae archaeon
TCAAGAGGAACGTGATCAATGGAAACTGCGGCATGATGATCGTTTCTTCCGGCGATGGAAAAAACCTGTATCTTGTACGATCCGGATTCACAGCGAAAGGTAAAAACCACCTCGGGATACGCGGACTGGATTTTTCAGATGTTGAATTCGATACCGGGGATTATGAAGCCATTGAGGGGAAGAATCTTGGAAACGTAACCTCTGCGATCACATCCAGCGGTAAATTCATATCTGCCATCTTCACCGGGCTTTCGGAAGGGACTGTGGATAAGGCCATCGAATACTCAAAGGTCAGGTTTGCATTCGATCATCCGCTTATGGATTACGGCCCGCTTTCATCATCCCTTTCGTTTATGAAGATGGAGATTGACATGATCAGGTCGTTTGCCTACTCGGCTGCAGACAGCTATGGAACAGCGCTTTCAAAGATAAAGGCAAAGGCGGTTTCAGTTGATGCCGCGCGCCTGGCACTGCAGGTACACGGTGGTTACGGATACATAGAGGATTTTGGCATAGAGAAATTCTACAGGGATGCCATGGCACTTTCCATCATATTCGGAAACGACAGTGATGAGAATATGATAGTATCGGAACACATATTCGGGGGGAAGAGCGGTTCCGTCTGAATGCCGTCAGTGGTAAAGGAAGTAAACACCGGACGAGGCAGCACACAGTTCGCTGTTGCTGTCAAAAACCTCTATTTTTGAATATCCAAGAGTTTTTCCCTTTTTTTCAACGCTGCATATGAAACGTGCAGGCCCGTATTTAACAGGTTTTATAAAATCGGTGTTAAGGCTCACTGTTACCTGGTTGACGACATCACCGTAGGTCATCATGCTCAGGCCGCCGATCGCATCTGAAATTGACATTATAGCGCCCCCGTTCATTATTCCACCAATACGCATAACGTTGTCCTTCACAGGGACCTCTATTTCAATGTATCCTTCCCTTACATCACGGACATTGATCACGACATCTTTCAGAAAGCCGTCCATCTTGAAAATATTCTTCAGGAGATCGCCGTCAAACATATAGCTCTGCATGAAATGATCCTTAAAGTATATTTTGCATTTGCCTGTAAACACAGAAAACTATATAACTTCATAAAACAATATATTCGCATGAGCTATGATTACCAGCTGACAATAGACAAGATACTGAAATCAGGAGTTAGCAAGGATCCGGACCAGGTTATAGACTATGCCGGAAGAAGGAAGTACACATATGAAGATTTTGCCGATCGTGTTGAAAGACTTGCCCAGGCACTCATCAGCATAGGGGTCAGGAAGGGTGACAGGGTTGCCGTTATAGACTGGGATACCTATGTGTACCTTGAGGCTTACTACGCAGTTCCCATGATCGGGGCGGTACTGCATACCGTGAATGTGCGTTATCCGCAGGAGCTCATCTACTACAGCATGGAGCATGCGGAGGATAAGTATGTGATCGTGCGTGATGAATTTGTGCCAATACTCTCAAAAAACAGGGATGCGTTCTATTTCATAAAGGGATGGATCGCATATTCCGAGAAGGGAGAGATCCCGGATTCGCTATCGCCACTTTACAACTATGACGAACTTATGGAGAAGCACTATGACATTGAGCTTCCAAAGGTATCCGAAAATGATCTGGCAACCACATTCTACACTTCAGGAACCACGGGAATACCGAAAGGGGTCCAGTTCACGCACAGGCAGCTCGTCATGCATACGCTGTCGGCAATGTCAGGGCTTGCAGATGATCCTATAGGCCTGACCAGCAAGGATGTGCTCCTTCCCCTTGTGCCCATGTTCCATGTGCATTCATGGGGTATGCCGTACATGGCGCTGATGAAGGGGATGAAATACGTGCTTCCCGGACGTTATGACTTCGACAGGATCATCGATCTTCTTGCTGATGATAAGGTGACCTTGAGCGCAATGGTGCCTTCGATCCTCTACATGATAATAAACAATCCAAAGGCAGGAAAGCTGAAGGACCTGCATCTGAAGACGATCATAGGGGGCGGTGCACTGCCGGTTGGCCTCAGGAAGGCAGCCGAGGCCCTTAACATAACCGCAATTTCAGGTTACGGCCTTTCAGAGACCGCTCCAATACTAACGCTTGCAACCTACAACAGCAAGGTCCGGAATATGAAGCCGGAAGAAAGGATAGCATACCATACAAAGACAGGCATACCGATACCGCTGGTTGACCTCCGCGTAATCGACGGGTCCGGCAAGGATGTTAAGGCCGATGAAAAATCTGTAGGCGAAATAGTTGTACGCTGCCCCTGGCTAACATCGGTTTACGTTAAAAATGATGAGGGGACGAAGGCCCTCTGGAAGGATGACTGGATGCATACCGGTGATCTTGCCGTCATTGACAGTTTAGGGTATGTATCGATCGTTGACAGGGAGAAGGACGCCGTGAAATCGGGTGGTGAATTCATACCTTCGCTGATACTTGAGGATACGATCAGTGGATGCCCCGGCCTGAAGGAGGTTGCAGTTGTTGGGAAGCCTGATCCTAAATGGGGTGAGCGCCCCATCGCTTTCTATACTGGATCATGTAAACCGGATGATATAAGGAAATACCTTGAAAATTATGTGAGTGTCGGCAGGATAGCAAAATTCTGGATTCCGGATGATTTCATAAATGTCCAGGACTTCCCGAAAACAAGCACCGGGAAGATCGACAAGAAGGTTCTGCGCGAACAGCTGAAAAACTGACGGATCGATTTTTAAATGCTGATCATGCAGGGAACTATCCTGTATATCGACACATTTTCATATTTTTTAAACCGGAACTTACTGTAACGGTTGTACTCATATTCCATCCCTGAAAAATCCCTGAAAAAGAAAATTAGGATATCAACGAATCCCATTAAGCATCCCACAGCAATGAAGCTGTACATGGATCCAAACTGGAATACGGCTCCGCCAATTACGCTGGATGCTGATGATGCTGCGATTCCAAATGCATTCATGGATCCCTGTATCCTTGCCATGAGATTTTCCGGCACCGCCTTCAGTATCGCTGTCCGGGCAGCGACGGATCCTACCCCATGCCCAGGCCGGCCGTTGTTGCCAGTATCATTATCATGAATATGCTGTGTATGAAGTAGATGGATGCCAGTGATATCCCTATTGCCGTGTAGACCGTCAGGCTTATCCTGCCAGGCTTTCCCGAAAGTTTGTAGCCGATCATCGATACCGCGGCCATGCCCGGGACCTGCTTCAAATAAAAATATATAAAATATGTTTTCCAACCGCGGCCTTTTGACGTGTCACGAAAAACGCTTTAAAAATATTGATTTATATATTAAAATATAATTATTTTCCCTTATAGTCAGGTTTTCTCTTGCTGAGGAATGCTGATATTCCCTCCTTCAGGTCTTCAGTTCCGTAGAGCAGCCCCATGGACATAGATTCCATCTCAAGTCCATCATCAACGGAGATATCCATGCCCTTAACGACCAGGCGCTTGGCAAGCGCAGCAGAAATCGGAGCGACCTTTCCTGCTATTTCTCCCGCAAATTTTACCGTGTCCTCATCGATTGTCTTCTCGTCAAAGATCTTTGAAACGAGTCCGGTATCATAGGCATATTTTCCCGTAAAACGATCACCTGTCAGTATTATGTAAGCTGCCCTTGACTGGCCTATGAGCTTTGGAAGGCGCTGCGATCCGCCCCATCCCGGTATCAGGCCAAGTGTGACCTCCGGGAAGCCTATCTGGACATTTTCAGTTGCAACCCTTATGTCGCAGGCCAGCGACATCTCCAGGCCGCCACCGAGCGTATAGCCCTTCATCTCGGCAATGGTTATCTTTGGAATCTCTGTAAGCAGCTTGTATATACGCTCTCCCTTGCGTGAATATTCCATGAAGTCAAACGTGCTTGTGAAGAATGAATCCAGCTGTGCACCCGCAGAAAATACGCTGCCGTTTCCGGTCAGTATTATCGCTGTTATCTCCCTGTCGTTCCAGAGTTCGTTCAGATTCTTTTCAAGGGCGTCCATCACAGCTGCATTGACAAGGTTGTTCTTCGTGTTGTTTATGCGCAGCCTGGCAACCTTCCCGATCCTTTCGACTATAACGGCATCGCTGCTCTCTATCCTTTCGGCGGAAACATGCGCCTCCTTCTCATTTTTTTCAGGCACTACCTTTGCCGTTATAATCGTTTTAAGCTTTCCCTCTGCAATGGATTTAGCCGGCGCAAAAACGGTTACGCCGAATCTCTTCTGCAGATCCTCAAGCTTCTTCTTTATTTCTGCGTTCGTAAGACCTTTTGCAACGGTTATCGGCCCGAAAGGCCTGTTCATCCCGAGGCGAACGCCCGTTTCTATATCATCTGGCGATGCAACACCCTCCTCTATTATCTTCACTGCTTCGTTCACTTCCAGCGACAGAACATCCATCATATCGATCTTTGTGGTAGGCTTTGCCTCCGGCATCTGTACCTTTCCGCCTGACCACCTGTAGAAGCCCTCTCCCGTCTTCAGTCCAAGCTTCTTCTCCTGGAACAGCTTCCTGTATGTCTGGCATTTGCCGTAGTCGGGTGAAAGTTCGTCTTTATAGTACTCGAGGGAGTGAAATACCGTGTCTATACCAACATAGTCCATCAGTTCATAAGGTCCCATGGGGAGACCCTGTGATCTGGCGAACCGGTCAATTTCCTCGGGTTTTCCAACGTTCTGGTCAAGCAGCAGGCAGAAGAAAAGGCTTTCCGGGGCATTTATCCTGTTCACAACAAAACCAGGCGTATCCTTGAAAACCTTGATCGGCGTCTTTCCGATCTTCTTTGAAAATTCGTATGTTGCTTCAAAGACAGAATCTGAAGTGAAATCGCTCTTTATTACTTCGACGAGCTTCAGTACAACCGGTGGATTGAAAAAATGCATTCCGACAACATTTTCCTTCTTAGATATGCTCCCGGCTATTTCAGAAAGCCTTATGTTTGATGTGTTTGTTGCAAGTATTGCGTCCTTCCTGCAGTATGAATCGATCTGTGCGAATACCTGCTTTTTCAGGTCTATTATCTCGGGCACAGCTTCTATAATCATATCCGCATTTTCAACGGCTTTCCTGATATCCGTGGAAAATGATATCCTTGACATGACCTCGTTTTTATCCCTGATCTTTCCGGATTTTACGAGCCTGTCAAAGCTCTCATCCATTGCCTTCCTTGCCTTTTCGAGAATCTCATCAGATATATCCTCAAGTATCACATTCGATCCGGAAAGCGCAACCACTTCCGCTATCCCGTGCCCCATTATCCCGGATCCTATAACCGTAACATTCTTTATTTCCATCTTATCACTTCGCCTTTGTCAGTGAATTTATCAGTTTCTGCACATAGAAAAGATCGCCTGAAACCGTAACCTTTCCCCCCATGAATGCAGAGAAGGCGTTGGTTTTCCCGGTCATTATATCCGAAAGGACCTGATCTGTAGATTTTATGACAGATGTTGCATTTTCCGTTGTGCCATCAAAAAGAGTGATCTTTGAATCCCCGATGACCACGTAATACGGTTCGGAATCGGATAATGTTACCTGTATTTTCTTGCTGTCCTTCAGGATCTCGTCTTTTCCGGCTATATTTATCTTATCAGCCATTTGCATAAGTATATCTTTAGAACCCATAATGTAATAACGAATAGAAAAATATAATACTTTCACTGCCCAGATATTTAAATTCGAAAAAAGATGGCAATAAAAGTTGGCATTGATAAAAAAGTTACGTTGAATATAATAGAGTTTTGAAATCTTCATACATTATTTTTATGCTTTCATATAAAATTCTATATATTCTATTTCGATTCATATGATTCATTCATCCGATATTCGTATTTGTGTCAGACGTATTTTATTTTATCCAAATTTTAAAAGAAAAGTTTATGAATTAAGAGGGTTTACATATCTCGATAAAATGACCAGATTCGTTCTCGTTTCTGATACAACCTTGAGTTATGAGTACAGGCACTTTCCTTTACTGGATTTCCTGCCCTGTGCACCGGGAAAAACGATTCCCGGACCGATATACAGATTCTTAAAGGGCCCTGAACCGCCTAATGTTAATGGCATCGTAAAATATGCGCCCTACGCCGTGAGGAAAATAGAGGCCTCCCTTGTCAAGGCTTTCGGGAGGGATAGCGTTGTCGTGATAAATGAAGACTATCTCGGGGATTACGTTGATGAAAAGACTGAGGTTATAGGCATTTCAACGATGGATCCGCTCGGGCTCGGCCCAACAACAATGTCATACTATGCCCTTTTCGGTGGCGAACTTGATTCCTGGGTCAGGCGTGAGTGGGATGCCCTTCTTGAAAAGGTCAACAAGGCAAGGGAGGGTAAAAAGGCAAAACTGATAGTTGGAGGCCCGGGAGTCTGGGAATTTGCAACGCTGAGGGATGAAATAGAGAAATATCACGTCGATTACTATGTCCAGGGTGAAACAGATGATGTTGTCGCGGAGCTCTTCAGGCAGGTCGCCGATGATGATATAGACGGCCAGATGTTTTACAAGGGATACATGTCCTATGACGATCATTTCCATAAGATACTGAAGAAGGATGAAAGCTTCCTTGCAAGGGGAATAACCGAGTCCGCTTATCCGAGGCTGGAAGACATACCGGAAATAGTTTCTCCATCCATGAAGGGGATGGTTGAGATCATGAGGGGCTGCGGTGTTGGCTGTGATTTCTGCGAAGTTACGCTCAGGCCGCTCAGGTACATGCCAATAAACATGATAGTCGATGAAATTAAGATAAACGTTGCAGGTGGTGTGGACAATGCATGGCTTCATTCAGACGAGGTCTTCGGCTACAGGCACGGGCACATGTTTGAACCAGATGAGGATGCCCTTTCGGAGCTGTTCACAGCAGTCATGAGTGTGCCGGGAGTCAGGACATCCAATCCGACACATGGAAGGATATCCATTCCTGCGGGTTACCCGGACATGATCGCACATTTCTCCAAAATACTCAGGGCAGGACCGAAAAACTGGATCGGGATACAGACAGGCCTGGAAACCGGAAGCGAGGAACTTGCAAGGAAACACATGCCGAATAAGACGCTTCCACTGAAGATTGGCCCTGACGGATCCTGGCAGGATATAGTATGGGAGGGTGTTGCGGTAGAGACGCAGAACTACTGGAGATCTGCCTTCACAATACAGGTTGGCCAGGAGGGCGAAACACCAGAGGATCTATGGGATACAATATCCCTCATCAACAAGCTGAGCTATTCATACACTGTTGGAAGACCCTTTGAATTCACCGTGACTCCGCTGGTGAACGTACCGCTTGGAAGGATAAAATACCACAAGCTCAATACAAGCCTCCTTGACGTTAACGGCCTTGCTGTCTATTACGCTTCATACAGGCATCTCGCAAAGATGGCTGCGAGGGATGGCCTGAGGGATGCGCATGGTAACATATTCATGAGAGCTGCCACAGGAGGATTAATATCAATCGGTGGAAAAATAATGATGGACTTCATCGAGAAGAAGGCCCAGAAGGCGGGAGTGGACATCGAGAAGGTAAAAAGGTACGGGATTGAGAATGAAAAGGAGATAACCTCACTTGCCCAGCTGGCCAGGGCATAACCGATGGATCATGCCGGCCAGTGAGGGATATAAACATTTTATGATGACGGATGGCATTCTTATTTATCCATTGAATGCTTATACCGTATGCCCTTAATTTCATTGATATTTTTTAAATGCACTGCTTTTTGCTAAACGCCTTGAATTTTCCTTTCCTTACGGAATGTGTTACGGAAATTATTAATAA
>JAVRLS010000048.1:0-7356 GCA_031961205.1 Thermoplasmataceae archaeon
CGATTCATACCTTATGTCAGCTGATGATGTCATAAATGAGATCAGGAAATACTATCCTCTTGGAATCAAGCAGATCCTTATCCAGGGTGGCGTTAATCCGTCACTTGAACTTGATTATTACACCGGACTGTTCAGGAAAATAATGGAAAATTTTCCTGATGTAGGCATTAACGGGCTTTCAGCTGCAGAAATAAATTTCATATCCAGAAAGGCCGGAATGAGTTATGAAGATACGATAAAAGTCCTGAAGGAAAGCGGGCTTGAAACCATACCCGGGGCCGGCGCAGAAATCCTGGGTGAGGAAACGCGAATGAAACTTGGAAGGCCCAGAGGCAGCGGAAAACAGTGGATCGAGATCATGGAAACAGCACACAGGCTGGGCGTAAAGACAACTGCAACAATGGTCTACGGCCACATAGAAAGCACCGAGGATAAGGCAAACCATCTCATGTCGATCATGGATCTTCAGAAAAAATACCATGGATTCCTGTCATTCACCGCCTGGAACATGGAGCCTGAAAATACGGAACTTTACCGTGAAGGTGCCATTAAATGGCGTTCCGGCGGGGAGGATGTTTTAAGGAATATAGCTATTGCGAGAATATTTTTCAATTACGAACTCCCTGTAATACAGAGTTCCTGGCTGACCAACGGAACAGAAATGGGGCAACTAGCACTTATATATGGCGCAAATGACTGGGGCGGAACGATATATGACGAGAAGGTTATTCCGGCCACAGGGAAACAGGTAGGCAATCTCCGGAAAGAGACTATAATAAACAGCGTAAGGGATATTGGCATGATTCCGATGGAGAGGGACAATCTTTACAGGATCATAAAATACTACTAGGACAGGAAATTTGGTTAAGAGATACAGAAATGATCAGTATTTGTAAAATCCAGGATGACAGTTTCGACATTGTGATGATAATTAAATGCGGCGCATGGCACACCATAGAATCAGGGGCAGGAACACGGAAATGGAAATAGAGATAAAACGCCGGCCCGAGGATTTTGTTGTTGAGGAAATTTCCAGTATTGAAAGGAACGAGAATGGAAAATACACGATTATAAAATTCATGATAAGGGACTGGGATACGAATAAATTCCTGATCGCCCTGGCAAGGACGCTCAGGATAAGCAGGAAGAGGATAACCTACGCCGGAACCAAGGACAAAAACGCGGTAAAGATCCAGTATTTCTGCATAAATGCTCCCATAGATGTAAAATCGATCAATATTTCTGATGTGAATGTGATCGATGCTTTCAGATCAGATCATTTCTTAAAGCTAGGGGATCTGGAGGCGAACAGGTTCACAATAAAAATGTATGGAATAGATAATGAAACCATAAGGAAAAAATATAATGAAATGATGGAAAATGGTGGGTTCCCAAACTATTTTGGAGTTCAGCGCTTCGGTTCCGTCAGAAAAAACACCCATGAAATTGGAAGGCTCATTGTCATGGGCGAATACGAAAAGGCAGTTGAAAAATATATTTACGATGAGAAATTTGATACGGAAGGATACCGCAGGGAATTCATAGAAACCAGGGATTATTCAAAAGCACTTAAGGAATTTCCTGCAAGACTTGGATATGAAAGGGCGCTCATTGCCTATTACGGCAGGGAGAGCACATTCAAGGATGCTTTTTCGACGCTTCCAAGGGACCTTTCGATCATGTTTGTCCATGCGTTCCAGTCTTACCTTTATAACCGTTTCCTTGATGAAAGGCTTAAACTTTACGGCCTTAAAAACGTCATTCCAGGGGATACAGTTTACAGGATAGACGACTATTTCAACCCTGACAAGGAAGCACCGATCTCAGTGAACACGTTTAATTTAGACAGGATACAGCAGTTTCTGAATGAGGGTAAAGTTGCTGTTTCACTTCCGGTCGTGGGATATGAAGTTTCTCCGGACAAAACTGAATTTGGGGATATTGAAAGCCGGATACTCGAAGAAGAGAAAGTTTCTCCGCAGGATTTCAGAAACAGGGAATATCCTTATCTTTCCTCAAAGGGAGACAGAAGGATTATATCCGCTAAGCCTGTAAATTTCAACATAACAGGCGATGCTACGGTAGATTTCATCCTTGGAAAGGGTATTTATGCGACAACCATGCTTTCATGCTTTGGAGACGTTGTAGAAGCTAGAGGGCAAAAAGATTACATACAGGAAGATTAACCGGAAACCGTTTTGAAACGACACCCGGATAGATATATTGCTAGCTTCCTTACCGGTATTTTCATATCGGTTTGCTTATTACATCAAATTTCTTTTCATTTTTCAGGAAACTGAGGAAACCCAGAAATCCGCCTGCCAGTTCGAGAGGTGATATCACGAATAAGTACATGGGTATCATTATCAGGGAATACTTGAGTATATCCTTTCTCTTTCCAGACAGTTCCATATTTATCCTGAGGCCGGATATGTAGAACCATATCCAGAATGAAAGCGTGAATGCCCAGAGGATCACGATAGGCGGAGTTATGATTACCTGATGGAATATGCCAAAAAACCTCAGGACAAAAAGTACGAATATAACATTCTGAAACACCATGCTGAACCAGAAAATGATCGTATAAATCATGAAAAGCCTGTACCTGAACGGTACCTTCCCGTAGAAACTCAGGTTTGAAACATTGAGAAACCACCTCTTTCTCTGCTTCAGCATATCTTTTACATTTGCCGGTGAGGCGCCAAATGTCACCGCAGGCATGAATGCTGATTTTCCGGGGTACATATATGCAAAATTCAGGGCAAAGCAGCTGTCATCCGACATGGCACGGTCTCCGTTGTCCCATCCCACAGATTCCTCTATGTCTGAACGAACAAGCATATTTTCGCCATGAAGTCCAATTAAAGGCAATTTCAGGATGTTCGTAAAGAAATAGAAACGTGTAAGATCATCAGTGGGCCTCATTGAATCAGCAAATTTTGCTATGAAACTCTTTGAGAGAGAGTGCGGGAAAGAGAGTATTCCCTGGGCAAGGTAATAAATATTGCCATACCTGTATATGTGTTCTGCAATTGCAGATATTGTTTCCGGGCATATTGATGTGTCATCATCAAGATGGTATACCCATGTATGCCTTTCTATCTCCACCTTTGCCCTGAGATATTCTATGGCATATTGATTTGCCCTTGATTTTGAAAGGGAGTGGTATCTGGTCTGGTAATCCGCAGGCACAGCTATAACTTCCACCTGCTTATTTTGAGAATACTTTTTTGTAAGGTATTCCCTGCCTTCAGATTTCTCCTCAACTATTACATTTATCTTCCAGTTGTCCAGATTCATTGGCGCACTGGCAAGTATGGAATCAATTACCCTCTGAACTGCAGGAAGCGTATCATTCCTGGCAACGGTTGGAATCTGGAATATAACCCTGTCGCTTATTTTCCGATCAAATCCGGACATCTTAACGTTTCTTGATTTGAATCCGCCTATTATTGATATGATAATTATGGGAAATCCAAGCATCCAGGCAATCCCGACATAGTCAGCCAGAGTGCTCCATCCATTTGATGCAACTGAAAAACCTATGGGAAGAAGGATCAGAAGAATTAGGGGAAGAGGCCAGAAAGTAACACCGAGGTTTAGGTGGGAGTACCCTAGATTTTCCATCTAAACAAGAATGATGATGAAATTTATAAACTTTGGTTTAATGAAAATCGTTTATCAGTCCTATGTAATTGTCCAGGAAACGATTTAGAGGAATTGGCCTTTTTGATTTACTTTCGGCCAAAAACGGCAAAAAAACAGGAAAGTAATTATTATATAAAATAAATATTTGATATCTCATTAATTATATCATTTTGAGAGATCCGCAACTAACTTTGGCACGACTGCAAAGAGATCACCAACGATACCATAATCGCATTCCTGGAAAATAGGGGCGTTCTTGTCCTTGTTTATGGCGATCACCGCCTTGGATCCTCTCATGCCTGCTATGTGCTGTATCTGCCCTGATATTCCGAGAGCTATGTATAGCTTTGGAGAAACTTTCTTTCCGGAGAGCCCTACCTGCCTATCCTCGCTGAGCCAGTTGTAGTCCATGCATACTGGCCTTGAACCTGCGAGTTCTCCGTTTACAATCTTCACGAGCGGTTCGACTTTCTGTATGTTTTCCTTTGTGCCTATTCCCCTTCCGACAGAAACTATTATCTTTGCGTCCTCGAGCCTGACTGAAGTTCCGGCTTTTTCTATCACATTCTTGACCCGTATCCTGCTGTCGCCAGCATCGATGTTTTTTTCTTCGGATGGTGTTTCAGCTTTTACTGCATCAACAATGCCAGGTGCAACAGTGAAGATCCTTGCATCGCTTTCCTCTTCAATGATAGTTTTTCCACCGAAGAAAAATCTTTTTGTATGCGCTTTGCCACCGCTGCTTTCAAAACTTAATATTTCAGTCATTGGAAACTGCCCTGTAATTCCAGCAACATATCCTGCAACCTCTCTTCCTGTCTCGGTTGAACCAAAGAACAGGTAATCATAATTCTTAGAGAGTTCAACAACTGCCTTTGAAATTGCATCGTATGCCGTATCCTTTTTTATTCTGTATACCACAGCCGATCCGTATCCCTTAACGTTACCGTCGCCTATTATCAGAGAATCGGCATCAACTTTACCCTTGATGAATGTGTTGAGCTGCTTCAGGGTATTCTCATCATCCGAGACTAAAAGTGCTTTCATCTCATCTCCTCCTTTATAACTTTTACAATTTCTGGAATCCCCTCATCCACTTTTTCAAATATTTTCCTCTTTCTTTCGCTCTTTGGAGCCACATTTGAAAGGACGCTTATGTTGCTGAATGACCCGTCAAATTTCTCGTTCCTGATCGGCTTCCTTCCGGCAGCCATGATTTGCAGGACAGGCGGCAGTCTCGGCTCATTTATTTCCTGAGTTACCGATATCACAACGGGCATATCAGCCTCTATGACAGTGTTATGAGTTTCCTGCACCTGGGTTATTCTTGCGGTCTTTCCTTCTATTTCTATAGAGTTTGCGTTTCCAAGAAGCGGGATATTCATATATGATGATATAAGGCCTGGAAGCATCCCGGTATAGGAATCGGCTGATTGATCTCCGAGTATTATTATATCTGCATTGAGTTTTGCAACTATCGATGTGATGGCTTTTGCAGTTATCACCGGGTTATTGCCCTTGTAGCCGGTAATTATTATGCCGTCGTCTACGCCCATTGCATATGATTCCTTCATGGCTGATGTTGCAGTTTCCGTGCCGAATATGACGCCAGTAACTTTACCGCTATACTTTTCCTTAAGCCTTACACCGGCTTCTATTGCATTTTTACTCAGATTTTCCAGGCGCATAGGAATACCCGCAGTGATCGGTTTCCCGCTGCTGTCTGTCTTGAGTTGATCTATGTCTATGATCTGCTTTATTAAAACCACAATGTTTGTCATCTGAACCCCATGCCATAAAATCCTATATAATTTTTTCATCGGGATTCGTGAATCGCTGATACTGTTATTGAATATATCCGGTATTCGTATCATTATTCCAAAATATTCATAAAATTTGACGGATAGTTCCATATTCTCCGCTTTAATGTGCAAAAATGTTATGGCGATTAATAAAATGCGACTATGAATCAGTACAGTACATTATGATTGAAATTTATACAGGAGAAATTCCGATCAATTCGATTATCTTTAAAAAAGCGTAAACGTATATCAGAAAATAAAAATTACATGAACATGAAAAAATTTATAACAGGTTTCGTTTATACATTATGAAATTTTTAATTGCCGGTGCAGGAAATATAGGATCGATTATAGCATCTGAGATAGCAAAAACCGCTTCAAATAGCGTAATAATAGCGGACATTAATACAGAAAGGGCCATGAAGATACCCGGAATTTCCGGGAAAAAGAACGTGGAATTTGTGAAACTGGACATTAACAGGGCTGATAATGCCTCAAGAGTAATCGATGGGTGCGATATGATTATAGGTGCTCTCCCGGGAAGTATCGAATTAAAATTGATAAAACTTGCAATTGATCACGGAAAAAATATCGTTGATGTTTCTTACATGAATGAGGACCCCTTTGCCCTTGATGAAAACGCAAAGGAAGCTGGAATCACTGTTGTTCCTGATCTGGGAGTTGCTCCAGGCCTCAGCAACATGATAGTAGGAAATTCAATCAAGCAACTGGATAAAGTCAACTCCGTAAAAATAATGGTTGGTGGAATGCCTGAAAACAAGATCCCTCCACTTGACTATAACCTGACATGGTCTACAGAGGGGCTGATAGACGAGTATACAAGGCCAGCAAACATTGTTGAAAACGGTATTTTAAAAAGTGTAGAAGCACTTTCAGGGCTTCAGACCGTGAACTTTGAAGGCATCGGGACCCTGGAGGCATTTTACACCGACGGGTTGAGAACTCTTCTCAAGACCGTTAAAAATGTTCAGGAAATGTGGGAAAAAACCCTCAGGTATCCAGGCCACACTGAAAAGATAAGGGTCATGAGGGAGCTGGGATACTTTGACAAGGAGTATGTAAAAGTGGATGGAAAGGATGTGAAGCCTTTCGATCTGTCTGTAAAATTATTTGACAGGCATTTGAAGAAGGATGACGTACGGGATCTGCTCGTTATGGATGTAACGGTTGCAGGCACGAAGGGGGGCGAAAGCAAAAAAATAGAATATTCCGTCTATGACAGTTATGACACAAAAAATAGCATTTCTGCAATGTCAAGAACAACAGCGTTTCCCCCGTCAATAATAGCGCAGATTCTATCAGAAAAACCTCCAGAGGAAAAGGGGATAGTTCCTCCCGAAATTCTTGGGAAAGATGACAGCCTATTTGAAACCACGATCAGGAAATTAAAGGAAAAGGGGGTGAGAATAGATCGCGTTTGCTGAAAAAACTGCAACCAAATCAGGGAAAACGGCCTTCAGCATACGGCATAATGTTCTTTTATCATGTCGTCTGTATTTTGTGAACTGGCGAACTGGGAGATCGTATAAGTATCGTATTAGAAACATTATCGAAGAAACTTATATATAAATCCAATAGAATAGAGGTTTGATGCGGACTTTTTCATACGATGACAAGCTATTCATCTCGGAGTTCATAATAATAGCGCTGGTATTCGCTTCAATATCTGTATACGCGGTATCGCTTACATTTATTGTCCATTCCGCACACATACATTTCCTGTATCTGGGTATGCTATTCGCAATAGCGCTTGCGAGTTTCTTTGCCCTCAATCCTGTTTCGAATGAGTATATAAGCAGGTATGGAAATCTTTTTTCAATGCCAATATCGATCCTTGCTATGGCGATATCATTCATCGTAGTTTTTATATCACAGAGTATTTATG
>JAVRLS010000049.1:0-7218 GCA_031961205.1 Thermoplasmataceae archaeon
CTTGTATATTTCCATTATTTTTGCCTGCATTTCGTCTATTGAGTTTTTAACCAGCTGGTATTCAAAATAATTTTGTATGATACGTTTTACCGTATCTTCATAACTTTCGCTACTTACCCTGATCACATCAAGTATTCTTTTCTCATCTTCGCTGAGATCTATTTCTATCCTCACGTTCTCCATAAGGGTCTTCAAGTAGATCTTTCCGCCGCATCGCGGTAACCGAGAACGTTTGCGAACTGCAGATCCTCCGGAGGGATCTTTGCGGTTGTTCCCGGGGCAATCTCATCAAATTTATCTCCGATCAGGACTGAGCCTCCGCCAACCGGGATCAGGTTAGTTATCCTGTCAACTTCCCCTCTCATGTTTATCCTTATGTTCTCAATTATCCTGCTTGCAAGATCATTAAGGATAGGCTCAGCTACTTCAGGGCCGCCAACCGGTTTCTGCCTGAACATTATCTGTTTCGATAGCGCTTCCTGGGCAAGATCAAACGGGAGTACGAAACCCGCTTCCTTAGCTATCTTCTTTGACAGTGTTGAAACCGCATCTCCTATGCCCAGCTGAAGGCTGAACGAGATTTCTATCACAGGTTCCATATCCTCAAGATTTATTGTAAGAACATCAGTTGTACGGGAACCGACATCTATTACGACACCGTATCCGGGCTGCTGCGTTATTGTGCCCTTCCCGAGAAGATAGAGGGCAGCACCCACACCCTGGGGCCTCATTATGAGCCTGCCTATTTTAAAACTCCTTGATTCGCCTTCAGGGCCTGTTATCGTGATCGTTTTGTTTTCCAGTGATTCTCTTGCCGCCTTTACTTCCAGATCAAATGTTCCCAGAGGAGTTCCGCTTCCAAGAACAATATCAGCCGGAGTTCCGTCGGACTGTATTCCTGTTTCCCAGAGAGCTGCTGCTATGAGAGGGAATGCCTCCTTGCTTGCGAGGCGCCCGTCTCCCTGTGGAACGCGTATGTTTGATCCACTCGCATATCTGCCGTATATGAACTTTGTCTGCCCGTCCGTGCTGAGTACAGGGATCTTGCCGCCTATACCCCATGATTCGGTTTCAGTTATCGCCCATCTGGAAGGAAAGATCAATCTTTTTCCGTCAAGGCCTATTACCTTTGTATCTCCATATCCCACATCTAATCCAATGACTACCATATAATCACCCGTGCCATATTTATAATCAATTGAGACGAGGATTTAAAGTTTCATCCGATCAGAATGCAGAAATACCCATTGTAAAATTGGTTCTAAACAGATAATTACCCGGAAGCAATGAATAGAAAAATATTAATATAGATTTTATATGAATTGCCAATGGCGAGTTGGAACAGAGTCGTAGGTTTTATTCTGCTGTTTATTGGCATAGCTTTTTATCTTTCATGGTCGATACTTTATAATGCCTGGACCGACATAGGGCTTTACTCATTTACCGTAGTCCTTGTTGTGTTTGGGGTTCTCGGGATTCTTGCATCAAGGATTCCCGAAAATCAATAAATTTTCTTTCATTTTCTGAGGCGACTACCATTATTTTGGAGATAATTTTGCCATTCACATGGTAACATTCTGAATACGGATAACCCGTCCCTCCCTGAAGTGACGGGAGGTCTCCGTAATTCTTGAAATTATTCCAGATCTCCTTATTTTCAGGCTCGGACTGCCTGAAGAGGAATATGTTCCTGCTGTTTTCAATAATATCAGGATGGGGCAGGAAATCGTCCAGTGCCTGCGATATCAGCATTATGGATGTTTCAAAATGCCTGGAATGCCTTACCATATTTGCAAGTATCGATGATTCTCTCTCCGAGGACATCAGCGTACCGGCTTCTTCCATTACTATTGATTTTCTTCCTCCTCCTGTAACCATGAAGAAGAGCGAGAATGCCAGCGGCATGATCTGCGGAAAATTCGATATCTCCTCGGCATACGGCCTGTACTTTATTATTATCAACTTCTCGTTGAATAATTCTATCTTTCGCCTGAATATTGTTTCCACCAGATCTGATCCATTTTTATCGCCATTCTTGATGAAAAACGCATTTAGGAATCCCATGACTGAATGGTCTGATGGCAACGAAAGATAAATGCGAAGATCATGAACCATATCGTTATAACTGGCATTCAGCATTGAAGCCATCATAGATGCGGCAAGCGATATTGATTCTCCGTCATTTTTCATGGACGATAAAAAATCAATATAATCACCCTCATTCAGATTGATCTCCATACAATTTTTATCACCTTCTGCGCAAAAATATTCATTCAGAGGATCAAGTATCATAATCCTGTTTCCCGTTGATCGGTGGACAAAAAGCTTCACAAAGAATGATTTTCCGGAACCTGTCTGGCCTAAAACCAGAACGTTATAAGAACTCCCGGAGAATGGATCAAAGAGGTACGGGCGCCTGTTGACTTCTTCTATTCCTATAAATGTTCCAGAACGCATGGGCCTGGAAAAGAAAAGCGGCATGAAATACGATGCAGTGAATCCATCTGCGAGATAGTTTCCATGGTTCTCGATTGGATTTGCGAAGGACCTGGCGGTGCCTGTGGTTGAAGATTCTGACAGCTTCATACGGGCCATTTCCATGTAAAGGCTTATCATTTTCGAGTTTTCGGTTAGTTCGTATGGCTTGCTGGAGAGTACCTTGAATAAAAGTGATACCCTGAAAAGCTTAGCTTCACCTTTCCTGACCATGTAAAGCTCGCGATCAGCGTCTTCCATAAGATCGGAAAGGTCCTTCCGCTTTTTGCCATGATCCCTGTTTTCAGCTATATCCACGGATATTTCCGCCTTCTTTCTTTCGAGGGTAGCTACCGCCCTTTCTTCTTCCACTCTTTCAGCACTGTATTTTATGATAACCGGGAATCCAACGGATTCAACAATTCTTGTATATGGCTTTTTAAAATCCGATCTGGAATTTGAAAGCCTCAGCATCTGGAAGAACCGCGATCCCTCCAGATAGTGTTTCCCCCTTCTGTACCTGAAAAGCATCGCCTATTCACCAATTCGCTTCATTATGTCTTCCGCTTCACTGCCATCAACACGTTTCATAATCAATGTTCCCTCTGTTGACGATCTTAACACATCCTCATTTCTCTGGACCTCTATTTCCGGATTTTTCCCGGAGGTATAAAGAAAAATAAACGTTCTGTAAAAATATTTGTTGCCGCAAAGGCTTTCCTTTATGCTGGAATCCACAGATCCCGGTATTTCCATGCATTCCGCGCATGTATATGGCACCGCATACACGGATATGGCACATCTTATATTCAGAAGTGCCCTGTTCAGTACTGAAATAAGCATTTCAGGATCTGTCTCAGCCTCGTTGAAATCGTTAATAATCTCATAAAATACACCCTTGAAGTTCGAAATTTCAACAATCGGTTTCTTCCCGTTTCCTTCAAAATTCCAATCCATGCGGATTCTGGATTCCGCCCCGGACACGGGAAAATGGAAATTTTCACGCCTGATTCCTGATCTGCCGGCGAGGAATATGATCAGCGCAGGAAGGGCCAGGATCAGCGATAGGAAACCGATAAACTGGAACAGCACTATTGCAGCAGAAAGCATGATGAAGAAGATTGAAAACTGGATGAAACTGACACCGAATATCAGTGGTTTGTGCATTTCGAGATTTCCGCTTGCCTTCAATTTTCATCCCTCCTGTATTCGAAATCCTTTTTTATTATGGAATCCCAGTCAATTGAATTCTCCCGGACGCCAGATTCTGCATTTTCAAATCCTGCAATAATCCTCTGTTTTCCTATTCGTGAAAAATAACCGGCAAAATCAAATGATTTCATGTGGAAGCCGTGAATTGCAGTTTCAGGAAACAGAAGCGCAGGAACAGCCGGAGCCAGGGCGAGCAGGGCCAGCTGCATCGCAAACATGCCTGCAAATATATGCACAAGATAAAGATCAATCAGTATGAAAACGGGAAAGATTGAGAATTCTATCAGGAGCGCATACAGCCTCGCCATAATTTTTTTCCCGGCATCGAATACAAACAGTGCTGAGAAAATGGGCATTATGACGATTATAAGCGCTATGGCCGCTTCCCTCAGGAGAAGGATAAAGAGAAGCGAAGATATTGAAATAAAATATGTCGTTAGAAAGAGGAAATCCAGGATATTTAAAACATTTCCGTATCCTGTGCCGCTTATTTCCGATAGTATTCCCGTAATTGAAAACAGGGAGTACCATGAACCTGGATCGATATTCCATACTGTCGAATAAACGGCAAGACCCGCATAGATTATGATGAATGAAATTTTCAGGGAAAAATAGGAAAGGAAAAGCGAAAAGAATATCCTGAACAGCGTTCCGTAATATGAAACGCCATTGAATACAGATTCGTAAAGAAACAGGAGGGCAAATACAAGTATTGCCAGGGAAGCGATGCCGACCATTATATTCTGGAAAAGAAAATCATAGAACTGTATGTATCCGGCAGGCGGATTCAAAAAAATCCCGTATGCATTGGCCGGATCAAGGCCAAACTTCACCGTATAGATCCAGAGGGGATCCAGTATAGAAATATATATCGATATAATCGATGAAATGATCCCTGAAATAACGGAGGATATCATCAAGGCTATCCCGATACAATGTAAGTGAAGAGGGCATAAATAACGCCGCTGATCGCCATTACGTATATGATCGTTCCTATAGTGGCATTCTTAAGCCTGATTCTTGCGCTGTACCTCCTGGATTCATCTGAGCTGAAAAATTCAAGGGCTATCGGTATCCATAAAATTGATATCACAACAGCAGAAATAGATATGATTACAGTTTCAGCCCTTCCCATCAGACCGGAAAGTGTTGCGCCCCCACTGACCATAATTGAAATTTTTGCAATTATTGAACTAAGTGACATTCATGGAATAGATTGAATAGATGTATAAAATTATATCGGGGCATTCGCAAGCTGCTGCTTGATGATCTCGAGCCTGTTTTTTCTTTCGGCTGCCCTTTTTTCAGCATCTGAGTATCTCTTCTTTTCTGCATCGGTTTGTGGAGCTATCTGCGGTATCTCTGTTGGCCTCCCGTCTGAATCTATTGCAACGTAGGTAAGGTAAGCCTTGGTTGCGTATTTCCTGGTTCCCGTAAGGCTATCCTCCTTTATGACATCTATCTCAATCTCCATGGTTGATTTAGTCGTATAGTTTATGAAACCATGCATCATCACTATATCCCCCAGGTGTATCGGCAGGAGGAAAAACAATGAATCTATGCTTCCTGTAACCGTCCTTTTCCTGCAGTGCTTCGTGGCGACTATCGATGCTGCGTTATCTATCCATTCCACAAGCCTGCCGCCGTAGAGGAACTGGTAAACATCCATGTCCTCCGGCATGACCATTCTCTGGACGAAAACTTCCGAATCAGAACATTTTCTTGTTTCCATGGTTCATCATTAAAAACTCAAATATATGTTTATCCTAATTTAATTCCATCCGAGTTCTGGTAATTTCCGGACCTCAGATCGTATGTTTTCTCTGCGCTTTCCTCCATCCTGATGAAGACTATCTGCACTATGCGATCATTTTTCCTTATCGTCATTTCCGGGCCTGCGTTGAAGAAGGAAAGCGTCAGGCTACCCTCAAATCCTGCATCAACAAAGCCGAATGATCCAAAAAGGCCCTTCCTGGAATAAGAGGATCGTATCCATAGCATCCCTGCAATGTTTTCCGGTATCTTCACCTTTTCCATAGTTGATATGAAGAACTGTCCACCTGTTTTCACCGGAACTTCTTCATGGCGATTGCCGCCATACATTATTTCATTTATTCTGAGATCATAGCCGTTTGGAGTAAGCGATTTTTCACTGTAATTTTCTGAAATGAGCATGCCGCTTTTTGCCATTGATCTTATTGCTTTATCGCTCAGTATCATCAGCAGGTCATACGGGTATGGTATAAAAATTTATTAGAGATGGTTAATAATAAGATTTGAATTTCATGCACCGTGGTCTTTTGAATACCTTGAAAATGATAAATAAAGTGCCATTGCCAGAAAGAATGATATAAAATAGCTTATATCGACACCACCTAGCATCCTGGCAATCGGGGCTTCAAATATTCCTGAGGGCGCCATGAATGGGATTGAAGCTAGCAGCGCAACGGAATATGAAAATATGCCGGCCTTGTTGATCAATGGTATACTTCTCTCGCTGAATTTACTCTTTCTATTGACTATGAAAAAATCCGCGATCAGTATGGCTATCCACGGCGTTATCCAGTAATCAAGCATGAACAGGAATGTCTCATAAAACTGGTAGAATATCCTGAAACCTATGATCCCGAGTATAAGTGAAAATGCAGATGCTATTATTACCGGGACATATCTTTTCACCTTTATCCCTATTGATATGAAGGAGAGGGAATTTGAATACAGGTTTATTGCATTGGCGGCTATACCGCCAAGAAAGAGCGACATCATTCCGACTATTGCATATGGCCCCATAACTGAAAAAAGATCCAGGGCAGGATTTCCTGCAGGGTTTCTTGAGAGTACTGCAACTATCATCCCGGCCACTTCAGCGAATATAGTCGCGGATGATGAACCGATAAGGGTATACAGGAAGGTCGATGCTGCCGGGGCATCCTTGCTTATATACCTTGAATAGTCCGATGCATATGGTCCCCATGACATTATATATGAAAATGATGCTGCAAACGTTATTCCAAATATTTCAGGCACGGGCATTAGAGGGACTGCATGATAAATCACGCCGATATTACGAACAGGAAGGAAAACTATTAGAAAAACAAACATGAATCCAATTACGAATGACATGACCTTCTCGAAAAGCCGGATTGCCCTGTATCCGATTAAAGATGTGAGGGCGACTATAAAAACTATGGCAAGTATGATCACATAATACGATGCGTCCGTTGCAATATAGAGCGCAAATGATGCCAGTATAACATTTACGGTTAGCCAACCTGCGGTGTTCCCCCACTGAAGCGCGGAAAGAAATGATCCTCCCCTTATGCCGAATGACTGCTTGCCAATTGCCATCTGTGGCAGTCCTGTCCTGGGGCCAAGTACGCTCATCATTGAAAGAAGCACGCCTCCAGCAACTGTTCCTGATATAATGGCGATAAGCGAATAGGATAAAGTAAGGCCAAGGCTTACCGGTATGAACCCTATAGCAAAATCCCCAACGGTAAGGTTTGATGCGAACCATATGAAGAACACAGA
>JAVRLS010000050.1:0-7213 GCA_031961205.1 Thermoplasmataceae archaeon
GATAGAGATCAGTATTTCTGACCTCCACGGATATTCTGTATTTTAAGTCGATATCAAGCAACCTGTAAAGTGATTCCAGATGATTTCTTTCAAAGTATGGTGGCATCTGAAGAATGACAGATCCAAGCATATTTTCATTATGAAAATGTGTTACGGTTCCGTAGAGAAAATCCCTGAATTCCGATTTCGATCTTTCAAAATTCGTGAAGAAAAGGTAATGTGATATCTCTCTTGGAACCTTCATGGAAAACCTGAATTTCTTCCCGGATACGGCCTTTATCCATGACTTTACACTTCTTTCATCAGGAACGTGATAAAAAGTGGAATCAATTTCCACGCTGTTGAAGACGGTGGAATAAAAGATCAGCCTGTTTTTTTCACCAACAGGGTAGAATCTGCCTTCCCATTCCTTATAAGACCATCCGGAGCATCCAATCCAGATCATTTCAGGGGATAGAGCAATTGGATAAACTTTAATGTATCTTTTCAATCCGAAACCATGGATTATATCATGATAGACTACAAGGGCAGCAGGATTTCAGGCGTTCTTGTGAATGATTCCAGCGGGATACTTACATTGAAACTGGAAAATGGCTATAACCTTTCATTTGACAAAAGTGCCGTGAAAGTAATAGAAAGAAGGGCCTTGGAGGAAAGGAAAAGCAACGGCAACACTTTTTTTGAAACGGGAAATGGAGAGAAAAAGATCACGATACTTGCGACGGGCGGCACTATAGCAAGCCGTATAGATTACAGGACAGGTGCGGTAAGCCCCGTATTTGATCCGGCAAAAATATTTGAAACGAAGCCTGACATACAGAAAAAAATGACCATACGCGTCCGGTCCGTTTTAAACGAAATGAGCGAAAATATGTCTCCGGAGGACTGGATAAAGATAGCAAATGCCGCCAGGGACGAGATGAAGGATGGCCGCGGAGTTGTCGTTGCGCACGGGACGGATACGATGAGCTATTCAGCCTCGGCGGTATCATTCATGTTCAATAGCCAGATCTCGCCAATAACGTTTGTCGGATCGCAGAGAAGCTCGGACAGGCCGAGCAGCGATGCTTTCTCCAACCTGGAAGCTGCACTCTACTTTTCAGCATCCGATTTCGGTGAAGTCGGTATATCCATGCATAAGGGGCTTTCAAATTCTCCCATAGCTCTTCACAGGGCGGTAAGATCCCGGAAGATGCACACGTCAAGGCGCGATGCCTTCCAGTCCATAGGGGTACCGCTTGCAGGGGAATTCTTAAACGGGACAGTGAATCTAAGGGATGGATACAGAAAAATTTCAGATGATATCAACATGACGGACAGGTTGGACAGGAACGTTTCAATAATATATTCTCACCCGGCGATCACGAACGACGATCTGGAAAGGATGTGCTCCGGCAAGCACGCAGTCGTCATTATGGGCACGGGCCTCGGTCACATATCCACAAATCTCATAGATACTGTAAATAAGATCGTAAAGAACGGAACGTACGTAATGATGGCCTCACAGTGTATATATGGATCGGTAAATATGAACGTTTATTCCACAGGCCGCCTCCTCCTGAAGGCAGGTGTAATATCAACCGGTTCCATGCTTCCCGAGGTGGCTTATGTCAAGGCAATGTACGTTCTCGCCAATTACGATCATGATGAGTTCACGGAAGTTATGTCCAGAAATCTCCGGGGGGAAATACTTGATCGAAGCCTTCTAACGGAGGTAATAGCATGAAAATAGGGCTTGAGATACATTTCCAGCTTAATACGGGAAAACTTTTCTGCCGTTGCCCCTGTGATGGGAACGAGAAAGAACTGTTCAGATTCTCAAGGTCACTATCATCCCTCACAGGAGAATCCGGAAACATAGATCCGGCTGCAAGATACGAAGGCGAGAGATCAAGGAATTTCACATATATCGTCACCGAGAATTCGTGTTTAGTCGAATGTGATGAAGAGCCGCCGCACAGTATTAACGAAAGTGCGCTGCTCACGGCAATAGCGGTTTCAAAGGCCCTTCACTGCACCATAACCGATAAAGTTACTTACATGAGGAAAATTGTTGTGGACGGATCGAACACCTCAGGATTTCAGAGAACTGCCATAATTGGAATGAATGGATACATGGAAACACCTTCGGGAAATGTAAGGATATCAACCGTATGCCTGGAAGAGGATGCTGCCAGAAAGATTGAAGAGAAGGAGAATACCGTAATCTATTCCCTGGACCGCCTGGGAATACCGCTGATAGAAGTTTCAACCGAGCCGGACATTAAAAGTAAGGATCATGCGGTTGAAACTGCAAGGCAGATAGGCTATCTTATAATGGCAACAGGAAATTCCAGGCGATCAGTTGATGCCATAAGGCAGGATGTGAACATGTCAATGGACTATGGAAGGGTGGAGATCAAGGGTGTCCAGAGACTTTCTCTCATAAAGGATCTTCTTGATTACGAGGAAAAGAGGCAAACGGCGCTTTCTTCGGCGGCAGAGATCATATCCGGTCGTGGAGGGTTTGCAGCCGATTCCTTCATCTTCAGGGACGTTTCGAATTACTTCTCAGATACGAAATCTTCCCTGATATCAAACGGGCTGAAGCATGGGAAGATATATGCTGCAATAGCAAAAAATCTTGCAGGCACGCTTAAAAACGGAAACATGAGGATCGGAAAGGAGATTGCTGACGTTATGAAATCATTCGGTGTGAAAGGGATATTGCATTCCGATGAGCTTCCGGCCTATGGCATCACATCTGAGGAGATGGATCGCATTTATGCAGATATGGGGAGGGGGAAGGATGATGCTGTCATAATGGTGATCACAGATGAGGCGCATATAGATTTTCTGAGGGAAAGGATGGTGGAGAGGATACAGAAAATCCTGTCGAAGGATTTCTCGGAGACCAGGGGGCCTGACGGGGAAGAAACAAGATTTCTCAGGCCCATGCCGGGAAAGGAGAGGATGTATCCGGAAACGGATATACCTGTTATAAGCGTTACCGGGGAACAGTTCAATCTTGCTGAGAAAATGAAGCCTCCTGCAATGGATGAGTCTATCTCCAGCTTAGTCGAAAAATTCGGCATATCCAGGCAGATCGCAGAAAGCATCGTAAGGGATCTCAGGATGCAGATCTTTACCGAATTCTCGTCTTTATACGATCCAAAGGAAGTTGCCAGGACCATGCAGCAAACCATACCGGAACTTGAAAAGAAGCTGAAAAAGACCATAGACGAATCAACGTTAAGAGAAATATTAGAGATTGCGGGGAAATTGAATCTTGACCGTTACCAGCTTCAGAGGGCCTTTGAGGTTGCTATGTCTACCGGTTTGAGCATGAACGACTTAATTGCCGGCCATTATCTCGATGAGATCGGTCCCGAAGAAATAGAACGGTTAATTTTAGATGCGGAGAAAAAAGGTTTGAACATCAACGATAAGAATCTAATAAACGAATTTCGTAAGATGACAACGGAACTTTTTGATCCAAAAGCCGTTTTAGAAATTTATAAAAAATTAAAAAACAGATAAATATATTATTATATTTATTATAAATACTTCCGGCATAATACGGATACAATTTTAATGAATACGGATTTATATGTCCATTATTGGAATTAAATCATCTGTAAAATGACGTTATATAGCACTAATAAATCTAAAATATGGCTTTAATATAAAATCCGTGGCTTAAGCATAAACTAAAAAGAAATCTTATATAATCTCAGATGATACTGTATTCATGCTAGATGGCTACATACCGTTGCTTATAGTCATCGTGATTCTTCCACTGGCGCTTATATTTGGATTTAAAGTGCTTCCCGCTTTAGGTGCCAACAGATACGGTGACAATGATTTATCGCTTTCAGTAGATAATATTTTAAGAAAGTCTGCAAACGAGGCAACACCACCTGTTTCGGATCAGCGTTATCTTGAGCCTTTTGAAGGGGGCGAAGTTGCAAGGGAAATATGGGGAAAACCCTCAATCAACCAGTATTACATAGTTGTCCTTCTTTTTGTTGTTTTTGATGTTGATATGCTTCTCCTTTTCCCGTGGGCTTTTGATTTCAAGACGCTCGGACTAATGCCTTTCATCGAGACCCTGGTGTTTCTTGCCATGCCTCTCTTTGCAGTATATTATGCTTTTAAGCTCGGATATATGAGGTGGTTAAAATAAAGACAGGAGATACGGGAATCGTTACAACTACCATAGAGCAGGCATATGAATGGGCAAGAAGCAATTCATTATGGCCATTCACTTTCGGCCTTGCATGCTGTGCCATAGAGATGATGGCAATACAGGCCGCTGACCTTGATATTTCTAGATTTGGAAGTGAAATATTCAGAAATTCCCCGAGGCAATCCGATCTTATGATAGTTTCCGGTACAGTTACAAAGAAAATGGCACCGAGGGTCAGGCGTCTGTATGATGAGATGCCATACCCGAAATACGTCATTGCACAGGGAGTCTGCGTTATTCAGGGCGGTCCGTACAATCAGGGCTATTCAGTTGTCCTTGGCGTTGACAGGGTGATTCCAGTTGACGTGTACATACCGGGATGCCCGCCAACTCCTGAGGCACTGACGAACGGCATAATACTTCTTCAGAAAAAAATCAGGGGGGAGGCTGACAGATAATGGTAGATATATTGGAAGAAGGAAAGGAGAAAGATGGAAGAAAGGTAATAAAGGTCGCCCGGGAAAACCTTCTGGCGCTGATGCAGGAATTCAAAAGCCAGGGATACAACCTGTCGCTGACAACGGGTGTTGATTACATAGATCACATTGAAGTTGTTTACCATATATATAACCTTGAAAAAAATGAGTATATTATTGTTAAAACTGAGACAAGCGACAACCATGTTCCGAGCCTCATGTCGCTATGGATGAGCGCGGACTGGGATGAGCGCGAACAGTATGACCTTATAGGAGTAGTTTTTGACGGGCATCCAAATCTTAAGAGGTTATTCCTTCCCGAGGGATGGATGGGTCATCCATTGAGGAAAAGCTATGACCTCAGCAAAACGCAGTACATAAATATGGACGAGGAGGGAAATGATTACGTCACCTTCAATCCGGAGGATGGATGGTAATGTCGGAATGGACAGAGGTAAATTTTGGGCCTTCACATCCTTCTATGCATGGTGTACTCAGGCTGCGTCTCCTCCTTGACGGGGAAGTCATAAAAGATGTTGAGCCAATCATAGGATACCTGCACAGAAATGCCGAAAAAATAGGCGAACTGCAGTTTTACTGCGACAATATGATATATTTTGACAGGATGGATTACGTTTCAGCCATGAATATGGAAATAGGCTATCTCGAGGCTGCAGAAAAGCTGCTGGATATAGAAGTCCCTGAAAGGGCCCAGTGGATAAGGGTTATAATGGGAGAACTCAACCGTATAGCATCCCACCTTATGTGGCTCGGGGCATTTGGACTCGATCTCGGCATGCTTACGCCTTTCTTTTACTGCTTCAAGGAGAGGGAGAAGATACTCAGAATATTCACCGAGGTTTGTGGATCGAGACAGCAACTCAACTACATGAGCATAGGCGGCGTCTATCAGGATATAACTGATGAGATTCTTGATCATACGAAGCAGTTTATCAAGGAATTCCCGAAGGAGCTTAAAGACATAAATAACCTCTTTATGAAAAATGATGTATTTATGTCAAGAAACAAAGGCCTGGGAATACTTGAGAAGGATGTCGCAATGGATTACGGTGTAACCGGACCTATGTTGAGGGCCTCAGGTGTAGAATATGATGTCAGGAAAGCTGAACCATACCTTGTTTATGACAAGGTGAACTTTGACATCCCGGTTTCATACAAGAAGGACAATATAGCCCGGTTTCTGGTCAGGGTGGAGGAAATGAGGCAATCTCTCAAAATAATTGATCAGGCTATACAGAAGATTCCGAGCGGGCCATATTTCAACCAGAAGGCAAAAAAACCGCTCATGATAAGGCTCAGGGGCCAGGGCGAGGTTTACGCCAGAACTGAATCGCCAAGGGGAGAATTCGGTGTTTACCTGGTCGGTGATGGATCTGTAAGGCCGTACCGCCTCAGAGTAAGGAGCCCCACATTTAAGAATCTATCCGTGCTTCCTGCGCTGGCAAAGGATACACTTATTGGAGATCTTATAGCTATCGGGGGATCAATTGATCTCGTTTTCGGGGAGGTGGACAGATGAATATATTATTACGACTTGCGCTATTTTTCCAGATAACCGGCCATTACGCCTCATATTTCCTTGCGTACATATTTGAAACAATATTCTTCCTGATATTTGTTGTTATATCATTGATTGTTATGATATACCTGTTCAGGAAATATATGGCAAGGCTCCAGCTTAGATACGGGCCCAACCGTGTCGGAAAGTTCGGTTCATTGCAGCTGATAGCTGATGCCCTTAAATTGCTCGGGAAAGAATCGATACTTCCAAAGTACAGGGACGATCTTGCATACAAGGCTGCGCCATTCATAGTTTTTCTTGGCCTTGTTGTTGGCTTTGTCCTGATTCCTTACGGCAGTTTTTACTACATAGGATCCCTCACAATAACCAATTCTGATGTGAGTCTTATCCTGTTCTTCGGGGCAATTGCAATGATGCCTATCGGTGAACTGCTTGCCGGTATAAGTTCACACAACAAATATGCTCTTATAGGTGCAATGAGGGGCGTTGCGAAAGATGTTTCATTTGAAGTCCCGATGATGCTGAGTGCAGTTGCACTCGTAATGATGAACTCATCGGTTTCAAATGCAAGTCCGCTCAATTTTAATTCACTTGTATCGACACAGGTCATACCATACGGCATTCTTCAGCCGATCGGGCTTTTCGTATTTATTGTGGCCATGATTGCAAGATCGGCATACAGCCCGTTCGATCTTTCGGAAAGTGATAGCGAGATCATTTCGGGTTATTCCACAGAATACACCGGCTTAAGATTCGGTTTATTCTACATGGGCATGTTTGGAAGCATATTCCTTGGATCGCTGGCCATATCCCTTCTTTACCTTGGAGGCTTCAACGGCCCGTTCTCAATGGATGCGGGATTCATATATCTGCTCATAAAGGGCTTTGTTATGGTACTGGTTTCGTTCCTGATCTGGCTCACATTCCCGAGGATAAGGATTGACAGATTCATTAATTTCGGATGGAAGGTTCTCCTTCCAGTCGCTATTATAAATCTGATATGGGTCGGATTTTTCACACTGGAGG
>JAVRLS010000051.1:0-7160 GCA_031961205.1 Thermoplasmataceae archaeon
CGGGATGGGAGTTCCAGATATTTTCTTCTTTATAATCGGTATAGCCTCTGTGATCGCTTTCACGCACATGTTTGCGCCAGATCACTGGATTCCTCTTCTTGCTGTTTCATCCAGATCGAATTACACAGGACGGCGGACATATTTTACTGCTGCTGCGCTCGGTTTCCTGCATGCATCATCATCAATCGCCGTTGCACTTGTTGCATTCTCAATCAGCATGGGCATTGCAAAGGAATACGTTCTTTATTTCAGATACGGTGCCGAAATACTGCTCCTGGCCATTGCCGGTTACTTCATCATTAACGGGATATCGGAAAAAAATACAGAAAATTCAGGTAAAGGTGCTTCAAACACCACACTGCTGAGCGTGAGTGTGTTTCCTGATCTTGCATTTATGCCACTGTTGATATCAGCGATCGGCCTTTCAGCATTGCAGATATCGGCAATTATACTTATCTTCGCCGCAGTGAGCACGTTCTCACTCGTTTTTGTTGTCTTCTTCTCAATGAAGGGCTTTCTGAGGGCAGTCAAAAATATTCCGCCGAGGTACATGGATTACGTCATAGCTGCAGTTCTTATAATAACATCCGCATATCTGTATTTCCTCTGACATCCTCTCCATCGCAAGCGAGTGCAGGTTCCTGCTTCAACGACCGGCATCTAATTACCTCCTTTTGGAGATAATCCCGAAGTTGCGATTTCCACAGGCATGAATTCGGGAATGCCCTTCCCTGCTTTTATCAATAGTATCATCGTTTCTAATGAACCTTTCGCACTTCATCCACATCGCAAGTTCAGTGGCTTTTGTAATCGAATGGTTTGTAAATGCAAAAATTATGATTAAAAATATAAAATTCAATATTTATGATTTCAGACAGCTATACGGGCCACAGCGATTGCGAGGAAAGTTCCGTATATGCCTGTTGCGACATAGAGAACCATAAGAAGTATTCCAAGTACGCGTTTTGTGGATGATTTCAGGCTTGTGTCGTCAATTATGTGTGTCAGGCCGTTAAGCCCGTGGTATGTTATTATCCACACGAATATTATCATGAAAGCCATCCACCATGGATTATGCAGCTGCTCTATCACAGATGTGAAGAATGCAACTGGATGCCCGAAGTCGATGTGCGCAACATAAAGGTGGACTCCAAGGAAGAATACCAGGAACACACCGGTAACTGCCTGAATAAACCTGTTTACGGAACCGTATCTCATTCTAACCTGATTTTCAACCATTTTTACCACTTCACCACAAGCGATACAGCGAAATAATCAAACAATCCCAGCAGTATCATAGCTATTATCTCGAACGTGTAGAACAGGCCTTTATTGTGGTTGAGGCTGATGCCGAATTCATTTAATGCAAGCCTCACACCATTCGCTCCATGGTAAAATATCACGAGCGCAAGAAGAAAGTCCAGCACAAGAAAACTGTCGTATGGACCTGTGGTTATCTGGCTTACCAGTGAGTTGAATTCCACCTTTGTTGTGAGCAGTGTCGATAATACTGTATAATGCAAATACAGGTAAAACAGTATAACAAGGCCGGAAAACCTGTGCATTGCAAATGCGAAATAGTCAACGCCTTTCCTGTAGAATCTGGCCCATGACCAGACTCCTTCCCTTATCTCTTTATTGGCTTCTACCATACCTATTTCCTCCTGAAAACAAACGACATTTCAACTTTAAGGGCTGTCTTCCTGAGCTTCTGTATAGCAAACGACGGGTCAACACCCTTGGGGCAGGCCTCTGTGCATTCACCTGCAAAATGGCATCTTGAGCATCCGTCATCGCCGTCAATCACCTCGATCCTTGCCCTTGTACCCTGGTCCCTGTTATCGGCAATGTAGCGCCATGCAGCCGTAAGTGGAGCCGGGCCAAGGTAATCCGGATCGGATCCGACTATCGGGCATGCCGCCATGCATACTCCACATTTTATGCACATTGCAAAATCAGCGTATTCATTGAACTGCTCAGGTGTCTGTGGAATTTCCTTATCATATACGCCATCATCGTTTCTTATTATGTAGGGCTTGACATCCTTGTACTTCTCGAAAAATGGATCCATTTCGACAACAAGATCCTTTATAACCTTATAGTGCTGAAGAGGCTCGATCTTAAAATGATCCGTGTTCATGGATTTCATCATTGTTGAGCATGCCATCCTTGGCTTTCCATTTATGGTCATTCCGCAGCTTCCGCATATTTCCATCCTGCAGGAATACCTGAAAGAGAGTGTCTCGTCAAGGTTCTCCTTGATCCAGATGAGTCCCTCAAGAACAGTTGAAACTTCACTCTTCGGTACTTTATAGGTCTGATACGAAACGTTGCTGTTATCGTCCTTCCTCTTTATTTCAAATTCATATTCGTCCGCCATATAAACACCTCAGTAGGACCTCACAGTCGGCTCCCACTTCGTCATAACGACGGGTTTGTAACTTAACTTCGGTCCGTCCCTGGTATATGTAGCTATTGTATGTTTTAAAAAGTTTTTGTCATCCCTGTCAGGAAAATCTACCCTGTAATGCGCTCCCCTGCTTTCAGTCCTCTGGAGTGCCCCGAGCGTTATTATCTCTGCAAGATCAAGCATGTAATCGACTTCAAATGCCCATTCAAGTTCCATATTGAATACCTTCGACTTGTCCTGAATGGATATGTTCTTGAAGCGATCCTTCAGGGTTTTGATTATTTTCAGTTCCGCCTGAAGTTCATCCGGCTTTCTGAACACACCAACATTCTTGTCCATGCTCACCCTGAGATCCTCTCTTATCTTTGCCACGTTTTCACCGCCGTCTCTCCTGAGAAGATCGTCCCATATCCTCTTCTCTTCACCTTCGGCTTCCTTTGTATTCAGTTCCGGGATATCGTGTTCCGTTGCATATTTGGCTGCGGCGATCCCCGCAACATTTCCAAGTGCAAGGCATTCGTTTGTTGAATTTGATCCGAGCCTGTTGGCCCCGTGGATGCTGACGCAGGAGTTTTCTCCGGCTGCAAATATTCCAGGCACCGATGTTGTCGTCTTCACATTGGAATCTATCCCTCCCATGGTGTAATGGGTTGCTGGATGAACAGGTATAAGTTCCGTATGGGCGTCAATGCCGTTAAATTTCTGGGCTATTTCAGTTATCATTGGAAGCCTTTCGTCAAGCTTGTCTGCTATGTGCCTGAGATCGAGGTAAACATATTCCATGTCACCGTACTGCCCCTTAGCTCCTCTTCCTGCCTGAATTTCCCACATTATGGCCCTTGAAACAACATCTCTTGAGGCGGTTTCGAGCTTATGCGGGGCGTAAGTCTGCATGAACCTCTCCTTATTTCCGTTCAGCAGATAGCCACCGTCTGCACGTGCACCCTCCGTGATAAGTATGCCTGACGGAACAAGGCCTGTAGGATGGAACTGGATGAATTCCATATCCTTCAGCGGTATCCCGGCACGATACGCTATTGCATCTCCATCACCGGATACAGAATGGGCATAAGTACTGAACTGGAACAGCCTTCCGGCACCTCCTGCTGCAAATACTATAGACTTGGACTGGAATACTGCGAAGTCCCCGGTTCTCAGATTTATTGTTGTCAGGGAATTCATTCTGTTATCATCAATGAACATTGCGGTTGCGAAAAATTCGTTATAGAAGTGGATATTCGGGTATTTAAGGGCACGGCCGAACAGCGTCTGCATAACGTGGAATCCTGTTTTATCCGCGGCAAACGTAGCCCTGGGAAAACTCAACGCACCGAAATCCCTCTGCATGATCTTTCCGTCGGCGTCCCTGCTCCACGGGCATCCCCAGTGATCCGTAGTATATATCTGCTCCGGCACCAGCCTCACAAATTCTTCCACTGCATCCTGATCCGCAAGGTAATCGGATCCCTTTATTGTATCAAAAGAGTGCAGGTCAAAGCTGTCCTTTGGATTCAGAACTGCACTTGTTCCTCCTTCAGCAGATACTGAATGTGATCTGAGTGGGTAAAGCTTGGAGACCACACCAACGGACAGGCTCTTGTTGTATTCGGCAGCTGCCACAGCGGCTCTCAACCCCGCCATGCCACCTCCCAGTATAATAATGTCTTCTTTTATTTTCTCCAAGATGTATGCACCTAGAGTTGTAATCATCATATAAATAAATTTTTTTGCATTGGTATGTCTCAAAATGTTAAAAATCCGGTTTTTTTATAATAACTATAAACTGCAAAGTGCATGCGCTACGCATCGAAAAGGCACCCATGACAGATTAATAAGGGGATTCGCAATAACCTGTGAAAATGAAAGAGGTAAAGTATCTAATCCCGTACGTAATATTTACCGGCTTCACCTATTACTTCGCAAAAAACGGTGTTTTTTATGCCTCACCTTTCGTTTTCATGGGGTTGAGATACCTCATTGCCGGTTCGATACTTTTAGGAATATCAAGAAAATTCACTTTCAACCGGAATATACTTTATCTTTCCCTCATGACGATGACCAGCACTATTTTCTGGGCATTCGGGCTTTTATATGTTTCTCCCGCTGAATCTGCGGTTTTGAGTTATTCCATGCCACTGTTTTCGCTTCCGATAGCATTTGTGCTGGTAAAGGAAAAACCTACACATGCCGAGCTGATAGGCATAATAATAGGATTCACCGGCATAATGATATACGGATTTCCTCTTATACACGGCTTCACCATGATAGGTATGATCCTTACCATTGTTAACGCGTTTTTCTGGGGAATGTTCACGGTTTTCTACCGGAAACTGAAGGAAGAGGATCCGGTAAGCATAAACGGATCGCAGTTCATAATAGGCGCTGCAGTCATGCTAACCCTGTCAGTTTTTGATTTCAGGCTTGTCATAAATACATCGTTTGCCATCGATCTCATATGGCTTGCAACTCTTGGAGGAGCCCTCCAGTTCCTGCTGTGGAACTACATGATCAGGATAAGCCAGGTCAACAGGATAACCGTGCTGGCCTTTTCCGTGCCCATATTTACAATGATACTTTCCGCGTTCATTTCGAGATCGATACCGGACGATATATCCATAATCGGAGTAATTGTAATGTTCTTCGGGATAATGATATCAAGAACCAGGATGGGAATTGCAATAGTTAAAACCGAAAGTTAAAATTTTTCACAGCGGGATTTTAACTTTCCTTACAACTTCTATATCGGTAATGCGTGTTTCCGGATAGTTGCCGGTCTCATCTTTTTCAAGATATTTCACCATGTCCCATATATTCAGGAGTCCGGCGGACACGCAGGTGATGGCCTCCATCTCTATACCGGTTTTGTAGGTCGTTGATGTTGTACAGGATACCTGCACATATTCATCTTTAACATCTACAGAGACGTCGATACCTTCCACTGGTATATTATGGCAGTAAGGAATTATCAGCGGGGTGTTTTTCGTTGCCATTGTAGCGGCAACCCTGGTCGCCTCAATGACATCCCCTTTCTTTACCTTTTTCTGTATTATTGCATCTATCGTGTTCTTTTTCAGGTATATCCTGCCCGTTGCAGTTGCAGTCCTTGACGATACGCCTTTGTCTGTAATGTTTATCATTCAGTACACCTCATTCATTATTCGCTTGATCTAAATATAGATTCCCGGTCGTGTGGATTACATGAATCCAAAGGACAAAAAATATAAGAGATGCAGTATTTCTTTCAGCATGCCGCATGAACATCATGGCGAAACGGATTATGTGCTTAAAGTCAAGATAATTACGGTATCTACAACAAGAACTATCGAAAATGACGATTCCGGCAGGATACTGGAGGACCACTACAGAAACAGGGGATACAGCGTAAGCAGATCGGTTGTGAAAGATGATCCTGTAGAAATATATGCGGCCCTGTTCGGTGAATTCAATGCGTTTGATTTTTTCATTTTTAATGGGGGAACCGGCGTAAGCCGTTATGATGTCACATCATATTCAATAAGGCGTGTTTCCGAAAAGGAAGTAAAGGGGTTCGGGGAACTGTTCAGAAAAAAGAGCGAGGATCAGGCCGGATACTTCTCATACATATCGGACGCGGACCTGTTTATAGTGTTCAGGAAGCCTGTTTTCTGCCTTCCGGGATCGCCCGCTGCCCAGGTAACAGGAATTCCGTTAATTGATGATCTAATAAATCATGTCATATTCGAGACCAGGAAAGAATAGACGTTTTCCATACATTTCATTGTGATGATTCTCATTTATAGATGCCATCAGTGATCCCTGAAACGTTAGTATTTTATCCATATTAGGAATATAGAGAATCGATAATCATGGCGGAATCAAAAATTCTCGTCAAGGGTTCGCCATTCAGCAGACCTAAGATAAAAGGAAAGCTAGAAAACAATTACGATATGACAGCTGAGGAAGTTTCATTGCTTCTATTCATAAAATCACACGGTGGAAAAATCCCTCTGGCCAGAATAAAGAATGAAAGTGGACTTAAGGACAATGAAGTGATCCTGAAGAATCTGGAAGATTACGGGTTCGCTGTTCTGGATAAGGAAAGGCTGGGAGAGAAGATCATCCTGACCGATGACGGTGAATATGTTGCCCATCTAATATATATGAGGGGGCAGAAGCAGAAAGAGATAGAGCAGAAGAAACAGAAAAAAATGGAAAAGCATAAAAAAGAGCCTGCACCGCAGAATCAAAATTAATTTTTCAACCCATTTCCCGTTATCACAAGAAGGCTGTTTTCATATTTTTTCTTTTTATATGCAGCATAAACAGTTGCAGAGCTGTACTCACAGAATACTCCCATGAGCGATAGATCCTTTCTTGCACTTATTATTTCATCATCAGATACAGAAATGCATTTTCCGCCTTCCCTGATGATCTGACTCATACGGCCAAGCAGATCCGGTTTTTTCGAGACAAGTGCATCGGCGATTGTTGTATCGTTATTTTCAGGATTGTACTTTTCGCCATTAATAACGGAACACAACGGTGATATGGCCTTGGCCTGAACAGCAATTATAGAGGGCATGCTGCTTATTTCGCCAGAATCGAAGAGATGCTTCATTCCAGAATAAAGACCGGATAGCAATGTGCCGGCGGATACAGGCACATATATGTTTTCAGGCATTTTCGGGAATTGCCTGTATATTTCATACGCAAGCGTCCTTATGCCGTCCCTGAATTCCGGCCGGAATACGTGGCTTGCATAAAATTTTCC
>JAVRLS010000052.1:0-6989 GCA_031961205.1 Thermoplasmataceae archaeon
GGTACTTATATATGAATATTGTTATTTCTAGTAAACCTTTCGCACTTCATCCACATCGCAAGCTCAGTGGCTTTCGTAATCGAATGGTTTGTAAATGCCGGTAAAAGCACAAAAGCATTTTATAATAACCGGCAATGTTCAGGAGATAACATGGATTTAAGCGGAAGAATTGATATGCTGCTATCGCAGTCACGCAAGGAATGGGAAAATCCCGATTCGGTCCTGGACAGGATACCCTTCGAAAATATACACACTGCAGTTGATCTTGGAAGCGGGCCGGGATTCTTCACCATACCTATTGCAGAAAAAATGACCTTTGGAACGGTCTATGCCGTTGATGCAAATGCCAGTATGCTTGAAGCCCTTAAGAAACGAATTCCCGATGGCCTGAAGGACAGGATAAAAACACTGAATGCCAGCGCAACATATACAGGGATTGAAAGTGAAACAGTAGATCTCGTTTTCATGGCAAACGTTTTCCATGACTTCAATGATCGTAAATCCGTTTTAAACGAAATATACAGGGTATTAAAAAAAGGCGGATTTCTGATGGATCTGGACTGGAAAAAAAATGACGATACCTTCGGTCCTCCGCAGGATATCCGAATAGCACCGGAAACTGCGAAAAAAGAGGTCAAATCAACCGGTATGGAACTTGTATCAGAATTTGAATCCGGCCCGCATCATTACGGCCTTATATTTAAAAAATAAGATATCAGGCTTTCTCGCCTGTATACATTTTTTCCATTTCAAGCAGCCTGTCCCAGCGTTCGTTGACATATTCCTCAAACTGATCAATTTCATTGTCCCTCAGGTGTGAGAAACGGTCCTGCGGCTTAAGGTAGTCCCTTACGTTTACGGGTTTGAAGCTCTTGAAAAGCGTGAATTTTCCATTTATGTACTCATACAGCGGAAACACCTTGCTCTGTACGGCAAGCCTGGAGATTTCAACAGTTTTTTCCGGAGGGTAATACCATCCCGTCGGACATGGCGCGAAAATCTGCATATATTTCGGTCCCTCGATAGTTTGCGCATTCTTTATCTTCTTGATCATGTCCTCTGGATATGCAATTGTTGAGGTGGCAACATAAGGAACACCCTGTGCTATCATCATGTCCGCAACGTTTTTCTTGTTTTCCTTCTTGAAATCCCTGTCCTTCCCGAGAGGAGTCGTTGTTGTTTTTGCTCCGTATGGCGTGCTTCCAGATCTCTGTACGCCCGTATTCATGTACCCTTCATTATCATACATTATGTAAAATACATTGTGCCCCCTCTCCATAGCACCGCTAAGCCCCTGAAGGCCTATATCGGCCGTACCGCCGTCTCCTGCAAATCCAACAACATTGTAATCCGTCTTTCCCTGGATATCAAAGGCCTCCCTAAGGCCGGATATGGATGCACCCGTTGCGGCAAATGGAGTGTAGATCATCGGGATGTCAAGCGTCCTGTAAGGCATTGCTCCGGGTATTACGGCCCAGCAGCATGCGGGAACGGATACAACGGTTTTGTTTCCGAGCGCCTTCAGGACATACCTCATTGCAAGGGTTGCCCCGCAGCCATGGCATGCCGTATGGCCCGGCTCCATCAGTTCTTCCCTTGGAATTGAAAGAGGCATTTAAGCCACCTCCTTTACATTAACCCAGTGGTAACCACGGTCTCCTTTCTCAACCTTTCCGGCTATCATCTCAATATCCTCCACCTTAACATCACGGCCACCAACGCCGACAACAAAGCTTGATACCGGTACATCCGTTCTGCCATAAAGGCCAGATGCGATCTCCATGTATGTTGTGCCGGCGTTTCCGAAGCCCACTGACCTGTCTATGACGCCAACCGATTTCAGGTCCTTCACTGCCTCATATATATCATCGTAAGGGAACGGGCGGAAGAACCTGACCCTTATGAGACCGAATTTCTTGCCTTCGTTCCTGAGTTTGTTGACAACGTATTTTCCCGTTGAGGCGACTGTCCCGCTTGCTATTATTGCGTATTCAGCATCATCCATCCTGTACTTTTCAATCAGGCCCCCATAATCATTTCCGAACATATCGGCAAAATTCTTTGTTTCCTCCTTTATCACCTTTCTCGCATTGTCCATGGAATCAGCCATATCCTTCTTCAGTTCCATAAAAGAACCGTCCGGAGTATCATAGGAACCGTAACCCATTGGTTTTTTGAGATCGATCTTGAAACTCAGATCCAGGTCGGGAAGGTATTCATCAACCATTTCCTGATCATGCACAGTAACAGGTTCCGATGTATGCGAAAGTATGAATGCATCCTCCATGCTCATCAAGGGAAGCATAACATTGTGGTTTTCTGCTATCTTGTAACCCATCAGTATCGTGTCAAGAGCTTCCTGGTTGGATTCGCAGTACGTCTGTAACCAGCCAGTATCTCTCTGGTTCATGGTATCTGTCTGGTCTGCCCATATATTCCATGGAGGACCTATTGCCCTGTTCACCACGCTCATGACCAGGGGCACTCTCTGGCCCGAGGCCCAGTGCAGCATTTCATGCATGTAAAGAAGCCCGTGGGAACTGGTTGCAGTGTATGAACGGATACCTGCAAGCTCTGATGCGAAAACCGTTGCAAGCGCACTGTGCTCGCTTTCAACTTTCACATATTTCGCATCTATCTCCCCATCAGAAATCATCTTTGCTATCTTTTCCACAATAGTGGTCTGCGGTGTAATTGGATAAGCTGAAATAAGGCGTGCCTTTGAAAGCTTCACGCCGTATGATACAGCATCATTTCCCGTCATTATAGTCCTGTATTCAGAAACTGCTTTCATTCTATCTCCTCCACACTCATATCGATACATTTTTCGGGGCATTCATTTGCACAAATGCCGCATCCCTTGCAAAAATCGTAATTTATCACAGGTAATTCCATCTTCTTTATTCTTTCATTTGGTGCTGGATAATCTTCACTACTGATGTCTATGGCATTGTCAGGGCAGAATTTCCAGCAGATCATGCATCTTATGCATTTGTCATAATCCACCGTTGGCTTCTGGACCCTCCAGCTGTCTGTATGGTGATTTCTTGAAGAAACCCCGGCCAGTGGAACAAGAACCATATTTACCACCCCACATGAACACTTTCATAAGCACTTTTCACGGCGTTTATATTTGCATCCTTCTTTCCGGGCACATTTTCCCCCGTGGCCTTAACTACGGTTTCAAGTGTAACGAGGCCGGTAACCTTCGAAAAGGCTCCAAGCATGGATGTATTGATTACCGGATTTGCCCTGCTTCCAAGACCGAATTTAACCGCTATGCTAATCGCATCAACGGTAGCGGTCCTGACAGAAAACCCGAATTCAGACGGATCCTTTGGCGAATTGATTATGATAAAGCCATCCTGCTTCATGCCCTCAATTATATTCGAAGTTTTAAGCACGTAAGGATCCAGTACAACCACAATATCCGGGTTGTAAATCTGACTCTTCAGGAGGATAGATTCATCACTGATCCTCGTGAACGCAGTTACAGGCGCGCCCCTCCTCTCAGTGCCAAAAAAGGGGAATGACACAGCGTATTTGCCTTCCATAAATGCCGCAGAAGCAAGTATCCTTGAAGCTGTTACCGCTCCCTGGCCACCTCTACCATGAAACCTTATTTCATACATAATTCTCGGTTTCTGATTGGGTACAGGTTATTTAACTATTCGCTAAATTTTTGCCAATTTATATGAAATATCTAAAAATATTGAATATAAAAAATTACGGTAAATAGCGCATATAATGAAAATAATCTGAAATGGATTAAATTTCATATATAATTAAATAATAGTATTAAAATGAATATTAATTATAAGTATTACCACGCGTAATAATTAAATACCGGTAATCAATAAAGAAAGACACACTTCATGAGAGAATTTATTATTTGATATAATAAATATTTAAATCTAGAAACAAATTAATAATGGTTATACTTTGATTCTTCCATCTATATTGCGGATTCGCATTTTTTGATTTAAAATTTGTCCGTATATCGAATGCCATACGGCATGTCTCATCCGAATCTCATGACCGCCTGAAAATTATGCAGCCACCGTAAATCATTCGATTTAAATGCTTTGCAAAACGCGGCCTTAATAGGGGAAAAATCAAAAAATATTATCTATTTTCCAGCCATCGCCGTTCCTGGAAATCTTAAGGTAATGCCCGTTATCAAAAAGCACCCTGCTTATATTTTCTCCGGTGATCGTGTTGTAAACGGCACGTAGAACACCGCCGTGCGTTACGAGGATGAGGTTTCCATTTTCCCCTGACCTTATTTTATTAAGGGTTGTGAATATCCTGTTCACAAAATCGGCCCATTTCTCGACACCTTCAATCTTTTCTATTTCAGTTGATGTTATAGTCGTAAATTCTATTCCGTACATTGCCCTTATTTCATCGGAGGTTAGTTTTTCAAGCTTTCCAAGATTTCTCTCATTCAACCCGTCACATTCTCCCTTTACAGGTATCCCGGTAATTGTCGATATTATCCTGGCCGATGTTATTGCCCTCTGGATTCCGCTCGAATAGATTCCTGTGGCATCGCTACTGATCAGTTTTTCAGAAACTTTCCTGATCTGTACAATGCCTTCATCAGTCAACGGGCTGTCTGTGCGGCCCTGCCATCTGTTCTGGGAATTCATGACCGTCCTTCCGTGCCTTACAAGGAATAAAAAATTCTCGCTCATTCCGTGTGTATATTATCAGGATATATTTAATCGTATTATGGATAACGGCAATGTACTGCAATTATTCTTAACTACCGGCTATTGCCTGTATACCGTGCCGAAATACCAGCAGGATTGCGATTAATAATTTCAAGAAAAAATCTAAAAATAAAGATTTTGAATTTCCTTTGCACTGTATTAAGATTTTAAAAATACATATACTGACATTAAAATGGACCATGCGCCAAGTAAAACTGCCTCTATGAATTCAGGAACTGCAAGTCCTACATCCTTGATGTTCACGTAGTGGAACACAAAACCTATTCCAATTATTATGTCAACAAGGGAAATGACTGCTAAAGATATACCGGTATAGCCGAGAACTGCTGATCTGATCCGGAAAATGGCACTGAAAATTATTATTGACACCGGAAACAGCACGAAATATATCAGGGCAAATATTAGATGAAAAGGGGGATGATCCTCATTGAAAACACCTACCAGCAAAAGCGCAATGCCACTGATTATTAGTGAATATGCGATGTAATTCTTTATTTTTATTGATTTCAGGGATATCACAAAAAGTATATTGAAAAGACCCTCAACAATAAGACCTGTGTCAAAAAGATAACCGTACCTGTGAACTCCAAGATCGCTGAGCGCGTTTCTGGACCACGCAAACCACGGTGATATAAAGATATTGACCATTATCATGGCTATTGCAAATACAGGGCCTATTATTCCGAACAGGGCCATATAACGATACTTATCATGTTTAATGTTATCAGATATCATGAAAAAATATAAGCAATGCTTAATATAAAACTTTTCATGTAACGGATTAAATACCCGGTATATTTCGATAACCGGTAAAAAACGGACTTTTTTAGTTTTCACGGCTGTCTTTTCATTGCTTCATGCCGTATTATTCCGTATTATCCGGCGCTTCTTTTTCAAATTGACTGTTTGAAAGCATACCGGATATCGGGTCTCTGTGATCACTGCTTTAAAAAGGGTAAACGATCCGGGAGATAAGAATGATCGTTGATGAAATGCACTATCAAATAAAAACTGCAGGAATATTAAATCGCCTTTCCCAGCCTGCAGAACTGCGATCAATTACGGTATTAACGAATCATAAGATTGGAAGATCATTACCTGAATCACCGGAAGATACGATAAACGATGCTGGAGTACGTCAAAGGAGTCGGGCTATCGACCGGATCGCAACTTCCAGAGGCGGATGTTAATATGGTTAATAGAAATAACAACATGGACAGGTGATTGAATGAAAACTGAAATCGTATCAAAAAGCATGGAGATACTGGGCGAGGGCCCAACGTGGGATATAAAGACAGGCAGGATTTACTGGATTGATATAAAGGGCCAGCTCTTCAGATATTACGATACATCGAATGGCGAGATAAATACAATGAAAACTGATGGCATGATCTCATCCATAGTTCCATCAAAATCAGGCAAAATGTACGCAACAATCGGGCACGGCCTTTACAGTATAGATCCAGGAACTGGAAAAGAAACTCTGCTTGCAGAAATTGAGAAAGGGATCAAGAATAACAGATTCAATGATGGAAAGGTTGACCCATATGGCAATTACTGGGCGGGGACTATGGATATGGATGAAAAAAACCCTACCGGTTCATTGTATGTTTACATGAAAAATGGCAAGATGAAAAAGGTTCTGACAAATCTTACCATTTCAAATGGTCTGGCATGGGACGTAAAGAAGACAAGATTTTATCATATTGATACGCCGACTAAAAAGGTAAAAGCCTACACTTACGATGATGAATGCCGCTTAAAGTACCTGAACGTTGCAGTGGATTTCAAAAATGAGGAGGGCTTCCCTGACGGGATGAATATTGACAGCGAGGGAAAACTCTGGATTGCACATTGGGCTGGGCACAGGATTTCCAGGTGGGATCCTGATAATAAAAAGAAGATCGATGAGGTCATTTTGCCTGCAAGGAATATCACGTCGTGTGTCTTTGGCGGAAGAGATCTTGATAAACTCTACGTTACATCCGCAAAACTTACTGAAAACCAGGACCCCGATCCGGATGATCTCGGTGGATCACTTTTCGTGATAGATACGGGCATAAAAGGATCAGAAACATACCAGTTCGACGATTCAAACCTATGAGAAATGGGAAACGTTCAGTTTTCCCATTGTTTAATACGCTTTATTCAGCTGCAGGTATATGGTTCTTTGCTTCCCTCAAAATGTGGAACGCCTCACCAATTATCATACCAGTTGTAAAGGACAGGATCATGTCCACAAATATTGCAACA
>JAVRLS010000053.1:0-6648 GCA_031961205.1 Thermoplasmataceae archaeon
TTATGGAACATAACAGGGATGATGAAAAGGAACACGCAATGCTCCTTCTTGAGTGGATAAGAAGGCATGATCCCGCACTCGACAAGGAAATGCATGAGATACTTTTCTCTAAGAAGGATATCAAGGAACTTGGAGACTGATTCTCCGAATTATTTATAACTTGAATTTTCTATTTTTTGCTTCTATTCATAAACCTTTTTTCTGTAATACAGTTTTAGTACTTTTATAGCTACACGCAAATGAGGTTCCTATTCGATATATCAATCGCTTATCCATGCATATTCGATTTCTGCAAATCATCGATATATCTCAGGATAACCACTTTATTAGAAAAATGCCTCTCCATTTTATTCAGGAACCAATGTCCTATTAAGGCCTATTTTGCCAGATCTAATATAGCCATAATATTACGAATTACGAAAGTAAAGATTCCTGATAGGACAAAGGTTGATGCATTACCGGAAGCAAAACAGAGAACAGCATAAATTTCGGAAAATTAATATTGAGCATGAGGTCTGTGTCGAAATTTTCGCGAAGATCAAGCCTGGTATCTATACATTTAATTATCTTTTGGTTCAATATATAATAAAGTGTGCCTGAACAGACATTGTCCAGGCAAGATCAAGATTTTCTGTACATGGGCTTCTTATGCTGACTTAGACTGTACTGTAGATTCGCTTTCCCTCTTTTTAGGCCTCAATATGAGCTCGAATACGAAGAATGCAGCCGTGACTGCTGCGAATATCCATAATGTATTCGTGAATCCGATGTATTTTACGGAGGCCATGTATCCGACCAGTGGCATCAGGACGGACATTATCATCATGGATGAACTGAAGAATGATGTCGATGTCCCTATCTCCTCGGGCTTGAACGTTGTATTAGCAATTTGAATACCGAGAGTCCACGCAATTCCATCGGGTATTGCAGCAATCAGGAATGCCAGGACAAAGAATGCAATTGAGACGGAACTAAGTGCCAGGAATACTGCAGAAAACAGTGCGATGGTCACTGCGAATAACATGTAAGGTCTCCTGTTCTGTATAGGTGATTTCAATCTTATTATGAATCTAGTTACAACGTCCCCAACAAACATTGCAGCGAACAGGTAGAAGACCGTTGAAGCTGAGAGCCCAAGAATCCCGCCATATATTACGCCGTAAGAGAATATTATGTAGAACGGTATGGTATAGGCGAAAGCGGCTATAACGGCCCAGTTAAACTGCCTGTTCTTGAAAAGCGATGCTATGCTTGTACTGCCTTTGTGCCCCTTTGACTCCATGTACTTTAGCGAATATTTGCCCCTGAGGGATGCAACAAATGGAATTGCCACAAACGCCATCACTGCAAATATCAGGAATATCTCCTTGATTCCAAGATGCAGCAGGTACGCTGTGGTGAACGGAGCTATTATCAGCGCCAGTGCAACCCAGAACGAGAATGAGGCCTGCTCAACCTGTCTCTTTGCCTGATCTATTGATGCCATACCGGCCATGGTCATGAATGAATCCATCACAAGCCCTGTGATAAATCCGTCAACGATCATCAGTGCGTATACCTCTGCAAATCCACTTACAAAAATATAGAGCGGCATTGTGATACCAAGCAGTGCCAGTGAGATCATCTCAAGATTCTTGAGCTGGCTGGGCTTAAATTTCCTCATTGCAAAGGCTGCGAAGGCAAAAGCAACGGTAAAGAGAGCAAATCCTATACCCACTTCGAAGGAATCCATTCCAAATGCCAGCGCCAGTGATGCTATTGAAGTCTGATAGAACTGGAGCAGGTATCTCCCCATGAATGCTGCAATTATTATGAGCCACTCGGCACCGCTTATCAGGCCAAAATCCAGGCCTACTTTCCTTAAACTTCTTGTTTGATTGTTTGCCATGGTTGACTAAATAGTCAATAAATATTTAAATTTTATGACTGACTGGTCAATCATACCTGACCAACCGATTTATATATATACTGCGTAGAAATTATAAGTTTATGAGCACGAAGGAGAATAAGGAGGATAAGATACTGAATGCTTCTATCAAGGTTTTCTCCAAGAAGGGCTACGATATGGCAACAATAGATGAAATTGCAAGAAAGGCCAGGGTGAGCAAGGGCATAGTATTCTTCTACTATAAAAAGAAAGATAACCTTATAGAAAGGGCTGCCATTAAATCTGTTCCGGTCGATGAAATTACAGATCTGAATAGAAGAAACTATAACAGCCCGAGGGAACTTCTTACCGATTTCGGCACGTCTTTCTTGAAGAAGTATGAAGATCCGGATCTGCGGAACTTATTGCTGATGACCATGGCAACCAAGGAAAGATTCAAACAGATTGATTCTGCACTGAGAAATATGTGCTTCCAGGAAATGGACAATATCTTTTTGAAACTGGAAGAACTTATGAAACAGAGAATATCTGCTCCCATAAAGAAGGCGTTTTTTGGATCCTTATTATGCTATGTAGTATGGTGGAAGGATAATGAAATGAGTCCTGAAGATTATGTGGAAACACTGGTGGACACTTACCTGAACATGATGAGGGAAAAAATTTAGGCCCTGCCGCTTCATTATTCGTGTATCTAAAATCACATAATAACATATTTATATTACAATATGATGCCTATTTATGAATAAAATTGGGATTATCCTCGATGATGGCTACCATGATCTGGAATTGTGGGTTCCATATTACAGGCTTAAGGAAGAGAGGGTATCTTTCGATGTGCTTGCCTGGGAGAACCGATCGTACAAAGGAATGTTTGGTGTAGATTCGATATCACCAACGGCACTCCTGTCAGATTTTAATCAGAAATATGATCTGGTATTTTTCCCGGGAGCCAAATCTCCGACGAACTTGCTAAAGAATCCTGACACAATTGATGTAGTGAAAAAACTTTATCGTGATGGTACGTACTTTGCCACTATATGCCATTCTCCACTTTTACTTGCTGAGGCAGGTCTGCTGAATGGCAGGAAGATCACGGGGCATGCCTCGATCAAGCCGGAGATGGAAAGTGCCGGTGCAACCTACATGGATTTACCTGTTGTAAGAACCTCCGATCATATACTTTCCGGAAGGACACACTTTGATCTTGACGTATTCATGCCGGAATTTATGAAACTGGTGAAATCGCTATGAATGATGGGGGCATAGGTAGAAAACTTGGTATGAAAACACTACTTTTCCCGCTATTTGTAGTGATTGCCATTGTTGCTGGCCTGGCCCTCGGATACGGATTCAAATCGTACAGTTCCGGAATAGCCACTTACGGGATACCGGTAGGCCTGTTTTTCATGATATATCCTGCCATGGCAAAGGTCCGATTGAATGATATGGGAAAGAGCCTTAAAAACATAAAAACAGTTGGCCTTATGGTACTTTTAAATTATGCGATTGCACCTTTCCTTGTTGCAGGTATTGCTTATCTTTTTGTTGACCTGATATATGTGCATTTTGGACTCCTGACTTCAACGGTTGCCTCCCAGGTTCTGGTAGGTATAATCCTGCTAGGTGTGGCACCATGCATTGCGATGGTCATGGTATGGACTGACCTAGCGCATGGCAACCTTCCTCTCGGAGTATCGTTTGTGGCATGGAATTCCATAATACAGATAATAACAACGCCATTTCTTATCTATCTATTGGCAAGGACATCTGTTACCATAAGCCCTTTTCTGATCCTTGAGAGTGTGCTTCTTTATCTCGCTCTACCGATGATTGCTGGAATTATTACCAGAAGGGCCTTGCAGAAGAAGCAGTACTTCTCCAGGGTTCTCAAATCACTCGGATCGGTGCAGACAATCGCACTCCTTCTGACAATACTGGTCATATTCTGGGGAGAAGGCTACGGGATCGTAAGAACGCCCTCACTGGTATGGATGATTGGCGTGATCATGCTTATCTTTTACTTTGTGCTGTTTCATCTCGGATATTTTACCTCCAGAAGGGCAGGTTACAACTATCCGGATTCTACAGCCATCGGTTTTACAGTTTCAGCACGTGATTTTGAGGTAAGCATTGCAATAGCTCTGGCAGCCTTTACTGCCTACCCTTACATTGCAATTACAACTGCCATAGGACCATTGCTGGAGATACCACTTATGCTGTTGCTTGTGTGGCTACAGCTTAACAGAGAGGAGAATATCAACAGGGTAAGAACTTCAGTTGAAGCGGAACGGATATGAAGGAATATTTTAAGGGATCCGATGCGAAATGGATCGATATAATTAAATTTTAATCCCCTGCTTTCTGTGCAATGTGATATACATATTCATGCATTTCACTCGCCTGAGAATACATATTTGGCAGTACTTATATCCTGTTGCATAAGATCGCATGGAATTTTGAATAAGCCCCGGATAAGTGGACAAGTTAAATAACAGCAAAAACGCAGTAAATCAGCATTTGTAAAGAAAAAAGCGGCAGAGTACGGTCAAGTTCAAAGAAAGGTTGTCCTAAAGATTCCCCGAGGAGAAAGTTCTATCAAATCACTGAAAATTCTGTGAAATGACCGCTTTTATCAAAAAACGAAAAATTAATATTTTCCTTTCAATAATATGAATAAAAAAGAGAAGATGTTGAAATTGACAAAGAAAAATACACAGATTTTTACATTCAAGGTAGCTTTTAAGGGTAGAAGGAGGGTATGGCGTACCATAGAGATAAGAAGCGATCAGACCCTTGCAGATCTTGATCGAGCTATAAGGATTGCGTTCGACCATGAGTTACTGGATCACCTGAGCGAGTTTTATGCGGGAAAAAAATGGTATAGATCCGGTTTCGGAGAGATCAATCCGGAGGGTAAAGGTTCAGGTGCGGGAATACTCATATCTTCTCTTGGACTTCCTGTCGGTTACAGCCTGGGCCACGTATACGATTTCGGTTCAGAGATCCATCATATTGTTACACTGATGGGTATATCTGATAAATATGATCCTGAGGCACACTATCCAAGAATAGTAGCAAGGAACAAGCCCAGGTATCAATATTGTGTAGACTGTAAATCTGCTGGCAAGACAACCATAGCCACTGTAATCTGCATGTACTGTTCAGAGGAAGCTGGAAAGCCGGTTTATCTCTGTGAAAAGTGCTCCCAATCAGACAAGCACAGTGATCATTTTGTAGAAGACATAGTTTATTGAAAATCAGTAAGTATGAATTGATTATGCTTTGTACTGAAAATATTCAAATGCTGAAAGTGAATGAAAATGTATATATAAAGGGATGAAAAATACTATGGAAAAAATAATAACAGAACAGGATGTAGAAAAGCTTCCAAAAATCATGGAAATGATCGATGAAGAATCTGAATTTATTCAGTTGCTTTACGACTATGCCCAAAAAAACTACGAAAATGAATGTTATCGATACGGGGATGAATGTCCAGATGAAACAAATTTACCTGATGAACTTTATTACAAACAGGTCTGTGCATGGTTTATCTCCGAAAAGAAAATGCCTTCAAATGGAGTTACCGTCCTGGAGGAGTTCGTTGAGAAATTTATGTCACATGATCATCCAGATATGGCAGAGAGGTTTCTCAGGATGGCGGATCCGATCAGGGGATCGTTCAGGATTATCAATAAAGATCATTATCCATTAATGCTTGTGGAAAAACTTGTATCGGGGGAGAGATATGTTACGGTTTCTAGGATCAGGGAGTCCCAGGCTGAAAGAGAACTATTCACGGTAGGCGGAATAGTAAGGGGAAAGGTTTACCGGTGGTGGGATACATACTACATGTTCAACGGAGTCCTCAGCAGGGTAAATCCTGATTATGATCCTTTAAGATACAAGGGACTCATACTCAATCCCGAAGACCTTATGGAAGTATACGAAAGATCAATGGTACAAAAATACGAATCTATTCTGGTCAGCAACAGGACAAAGCTTTCCTCTGCAATGAATAAATTTCCTTCTTTTTGGGTAGACGGGATCTGTTCAGCGACAGGTATCGATAAGAGAATTTACCGGACAAAAGCTGAAAAGATCAGGGCTATTGTTTCCAAACTTGAAAATGGATACGCTATGGAGCTTCTCGAGAAAAAATTCACGAAGAATCAGCTGGCTGCCCTGAAGAAGGTATACCAGAATGGTTGGGTCATAAAATATGGCCAGCTCACTAAGGACTTCTCCTTTGATATTGGACTTTTCTGGAATGAACATCCACCCACAAGTGAAATAGGAATACTTAGGCAGTACGGGTTCCTGATCGTCGGAAGGATTCCAAATAAGGGGAGACTGTACCGGGTCGCTTTGATTCCACTTGAATTACGCCAGGAGATTCAAAAGTTCTTTTCTAAATAAGTGAAAGAGTTGCAGGATAGCCATAACACGTCATCTGAGGCCATCGATTGATGCTATGCCCTTGCTGGGCTTGATTAAAGTTTAAGCGAATCTAAGTGAAAGGAAGAATATCGATATCTGAAAAATGCCATTACTAAAGTTGATAGTGTATACAAATTGCTGTAATTTCGAAAAGATCCTGTACATACCTTAATCGGCCTCCATGTTTATATATCTTCTTCCCGTGATCCATTCCTCGTTGATGTCCATCATTATTGAAACGACAAGTCTTAGCAATGATTGTTCCGATGGAAATGCACCTATCTTTTTCGTTCTGCGCTTGAATTCACAGTTCAATCTCT
>JAVRLS010000054.1:0-6613 GCA_031961205.1 Thermoplasmataceae archaeon
ATAAAATAAATACAAAGACAAAATGAAAATGATCTGGAAAGCAAGATATTCGCCTAAAATATGGATTTGTAACGATCACTTCTATTAATGAAATATAATTTATGCCGTAAAGAAAAGCAATTTTTCGATATAACGCAAAATAATATTTTAATAAAATATTACGCTTCATAATCATGGATTCCTATAAGATCAGAAACCTGTCCGGAACGCTTCTTCCATTTATGCTATCGGCCTTTTCTGTATTTTCGATCTCAATGGTTGTGGACAGCCTTTCATCGTATCTTGATGTTCCAATATCGGCAATACTCCTGTCGATACCTATTGATTTCATAGGCGGTGCAATAGGAGCTATCGTTCTCGGGCACGGTTCGGACAGGATTGGCAGGAAACCGGTAATGATCATATCGGCGGTGCTTTTCAGCACCGGGATGATTGCCGCGGCTTTTATGCGATCACTGTATGAATTATACATCATCTGGTTCATCATTGGAATCGGTGTCAATTCGCAGAACGGCATATCCTATCCGCTGCTGGTCGAGACCCTGAGAAGATCAACAGGATCAATAGGCGGAACCATGCAGGGCCTGTACTTTCTTGGTTTCCTCCTGGATTTCCTATTCTACTTTGTATTCCCGTTCTGGAGGTACTATTTTCTGGCCGCCGGTATATTTTCGCTGATTGTATCCGTTTCATCCGCCTCGATGATAGTTGAGCCGGCAAGACATGGCGGAAGAGTAACGGGTGGAGGCAAAATTTCTGGCAGGCTTGCATATTACACCGTTGCGTTTTCACTGGTCGTTATCGGGGCCTTTATGCTGAGCGTTCCTTTGATGAGTGTCGCTCCAACGCTTCTTTCGTACCTCAAGATACCTGAAGCATTCATAATTGTGCTTTCGATCCTCGGTTTTTTGGGATTTGTAGCAGCAGGGTACATATCGGACAGGATTCCAAGGTGGAAAACAACGGTTTTCTTTTCCTCTTCAGCAATGATCCTCGGCATCGCCATATATTTCCTCAACCTGCCTTTTGTAATACTGGCAGTGCTCGCCCTCATATATGTTTCCTCCGGCTTCTTTTCATTCACAGGAATATGGGTGAGCGAAAACTATCCTGCACGGATGAGGGCCACGGCAACGAATATAGTGTTTTTTGTGGGAAGAATACTCGGTGGCTTCTCCCCGTTCATAGTTATACTCATTGATCCATCATCACTGAAGACCGGAATGTCCGTGATGATCATGGTGTCGGCTTTTATCGCTATCGCGGGTGCATCATTGTTCGTTTTCGCGTCAGGAATTCCGGAGAATAAAAGCGAATCGGTTTAATATCCGGAATAACCGGAGTTACAGTGCGAAAGAAAAACGTTTCCTTAAGGCATTTATTGCGTTTGATTTTTAAAATTTTTTTCTCTACAGTTTTGTCGCTTTTTCCCGTATGATATATTTATCTGCTTTGATGAATAAGAGTTCTGGAAATGTTTTTCTTATCGTTAATGATATGGTGGCGTTGATATGGAAACCGTTGAAGTTGATTTAAGCGGGATTGCTCGCAGGATACGCGGAGAGATCATAAAGATGGTTTATGAAGCAAAAAGCGGGCATCCGGGTGGTTCACTCAGCATTGCAGACATCCTGTCAGTACTTTATTTCAAAGAAATGCACATTGATCCAAAGAATCCAAACGATCCCGACAGGGACCGGTTCATAATGAGCAAGGGGCATGCATCCCCGGCCCTTTACGCAACCCTTGCCGTCCGTGGTTTCTTCCCGATCGACGACCTTAAGGGTTTCAGGAAGATCTCATCGAACCTTGAGGGTCACGTCTACCGTGGCGTAAATGGCGTTGAGGCATCTACAGGATCCCTGGGGCAGGGCCTGGGCATAGGCGTCGGCATGGCATTGTCCGCCAGGCTTGATAAAAAAAGTTACCATGTCTTCGTGATTCTCGGCGATGGGGAGATGGAAGAGGGAAACGTATGGGAATCGTTGATGGCCGGTTATAAATACGGACTCAATAATCTTATACCGATACTTGATAAAAACGGCGTACAGCTTGATGGCTACACCAGGGACATAATGCCGGCGAATAACATCAGATCGATGATCGAGAGCTTCGGATGGAAGGTCATAGAGATCAACGGCCACAGCATCCCGGAAATTGAGGAAGCACTTGAAACGGCAATGCATAGCGATGTTCCAACATTCATAATAGCGAACACTGTCAAGGGGAAAGGTGTTTCATACATGGAAAACAATCCTAAGTATCACGGAAGCCCTCCTGAAAATGAGGAAAAGTTCCGTATGGCACTTAGGGAAATAGGTGGTAATGATGAAGACTGAAAGCCTCAGGGAAGCTTACGGCCAGGAACTGGTCAGGATAGGGAGATCGGACGAAAAGATTGTTGTCCTTGACGCAGATCTGTCATCATCAACACGTACGGCAATCTTCGGCGGCGAATTTCCAGATCGATTTTTCAACATGGGAATTTCAGAGCAGTCCATGGTTACCACTGCGGCTGGCCTTGCACTCTCAGGAAAGAAGCCGTTCGCTTCCACTTTTGCGGTTTTCCTGATGAGAGCTTATGAACAGATAAGGCAGTCCATATGCTACAACAATGTCAACGTGAAATTCGTTGTAACGCACGGCGGGATCACTGTGGGAGAGGATGGGGCAACCCACCAGATAATGGAGGATGTCGGTGTTATGGCCGGCCTGCCGAACATGAAGGTTATAGTCCCGGCGGATTCGATAGAAACCAGGAGCGTCATAGATCTCATTGCCAATGAGAACGGGCCATATTATGTCCGCCTCTCAAGGGAAAAGTTCCCTGTAATAAACGATGAAAAATATGATTTTCGTATTGGAAAGGCAACAACTTTACGTGACGGGAGCGATGTTGCCATAATCGCGGATGGGATAATGGTTTCCAAGGCCCTCGAGGCTGCGGCATCGCTCAAGGAGAAGGGAATTGATGCACGCGTGATAAATATGTCATCAATAAAGCCCATAGATGCCGATGCGATAATAAAGGCTGCATCCGAAACCGGAAGGATAGTGACCGCCGAGGAGCATTCGATCTACAACGGCCTTGGAAGCAGGGTTGCGGAAATAGTTTCAGAAAAGCATCCGGCCATTGTCAGGAGGATAGGTATGAGGGATGTTTTCGGGCACTCCGGGAAGGCATGGGAGCTGTTCGAATACTTCAATATGGATGTCAAAGATATAATAAACAATGCAATTATATCCATTGAGGAGGAGAAGGCATTATGAAGATATTTATAGATACTGCAAATATTTCAGAAATAAAGCAGGGACTTGATTGGGGTATAATTGACGGGGTAACGACAAACCCGACACTCATATCAAAGGAAACAGAAAAGGGAAAGAAATACGGTGATGTTATAAAGGAGATACTGCGCACTGTGGACGGCCCTGTAAGCGTTGAAGTAGTATCAACAAAATACGAGGGCATGGTAGAAGAGGCAAAAAAGATACACGCCCTGGGTGAAAATGCTGTAATAAAAATCCCGATGATTGAGGAAGGTCTCAAGGCTATAAAGACGCTGCATGAGAACGATATAGACGTGAACTGTACCCTTGTGTTCAATCCCATACAGGCCCTTCTTGCAGCAAAGAGCGGAGCAACGTATGTGTCCCCCTTCGTCGGCAGGCTTGATGATATAGGCGAAGACGGCATGCAGATAATCGACGAAATAAAGACCATATTCACGAACTACCTGATAAAGACACAGATACTCGTTGCCTCTGTAAGGAACCCGGTGCATATTCTCAGATCGGCTGTTATTGGCGCAGATGTCGTTACCGTTCCGTTCGACGTTCTGAAGCACCTCATGAAGCACCCGAAAACTGATGAGGGGCTTGCACGTTTTCTTGAGGACTGGAAGAAGGTATCACCTGACGGAAAGCTTAATCTCTGATCATCCAGTCTTTATTTTTATCCGTGCAGCTTCGATCATGATGATCGAATGCATATTTTGATACCCGGGGATGCAGGAATTTTGTTAATACTGCACCGGTACAGAAATTTCTGGAGAATAAGCATTTCATGGGAAATTTTTCACTTCAGCTATAATGAATATGGCCAGTAGTCCGGTATAATGCGCTTTAATTCATGTGCGGTTAGGATGCAGCGCCAGAAATATCCGGCAGTTATGCATTGCCAGATCATGGTTTTCTATGCGTGCGTTAGCTACTTTTCTTCATTTCCCATAAGGAAAAAACCGTCAGGATATCTCATGCCGCTGATACTGATGTTCTGGAAATAACTGCATCGATCACACAGGCCCCATTGAACCGGATATCTCACGGTAGTTCCCGATTATCGATCTTGCGCATTCACTTTCCGGTCTTTCCATGATATCCGGTGTTTTACCTTCTTCCACTATCCTGCCCGCATCAAGGACGATTATCCTGCTGGCCGTATACAGAACCCTTCCAGCGTTCTGGTCAATGTATATAACCGTCTTCTTCTTCGCCCAGGATTTCAGCCGGTTGAGCAGGTACATGGAATTTATGCTGTCGATCATTGAAAACGGCTCATCCATGACGATTACTTCCGGATCGGCCATCATTGCAATTGCGAATGCAAGCCTCTGCCTCTCCCCTCCTGAAAGCGTCTCCACATAACGCTTACCGAACTCGTGCAGGGGGATCCCGAATTCTGCAGAGATCCTTTCAAGATCTTTTTCCTGGATGCCAAGTGAATTGTAAGCAACAGTATTATTCAGGTGCCATTCAACACTCTGGAGGGGATTCAGTGAACTGTACGGATCCTGGAATACATTGCGTATATATGTTGAATATTTCTTCATCTCTTCGTTACTAAGACCTGAAACGTCCCTGCCATCATAAAAGACGGATCCGGAATCAGGCCTGTAGAATTTTACGAGTATACTAGCGAGCGTTGATTTTCCGGATCCTGACATGCCTATTATCCCGTATATGTTTCCAGGGAGGAATTCATAGCTAACCCTGTCAAGTGCCGGTATGTCCACCCATTTCAGTGCGGATACCCTTTTTTTGTACGTTTTTGTAATATCAACGATCTTTAGCGACATTCAAGCCTCCCGGCCTCAGGCAGCGATACCCATGGCCATCGTCTGATCTGTAAGGAATAGACGCATCACATCCGGCAGTTTTCCTGCGGCAGTAAATATAGAAGGGGCAGCCTGATATATTCGTATCCGTATACATTGATTCAGGAGATATCGACCGGCTTGAATAACCCGGCCTGAAGCGAATAAGATCCTCCGTATACGGATGCCGTGCGCTACTTATAATTTCATCCGGCCGCCCGTCTTCAACGATCCAGCCACCATACATGACGTAAACCCTGTCCGATACGAAGAATACGGGATCAGGATTGCTTGCTGCTATGAGGAAGGATATGTTTCCCGATGAAGCCATCCTCCTGACGGTTTTCAGCAGATTCAGTGATGAAACCGGATCCTGTGACGTTGTAGGCTCATCCATTATTATCAGCCTGGAATGGGGAGCAACAGCAAGAGCCATGAGCAAAACGACCTTGTGCCTGGTCCCGTAGCTTACCTCAAATGATCTCCTCTTCATAACGGAAAGGTCAAGGCCCACAAATTCCGCCGCCTTCTCAATCTCATCAGGATCATAGGAAAGGCCGTGCTGCCGCATCACCTTTTTCACCTGATCCCCGACTGTCCAGAGAAAATCCAGAGAATCAAGGGAATTCTGAGGCACATAAACAATATCCCTTCTATAACCGGATAACGAACCGGCATTAACCTCATTCCCGTTGTATTCTATGGATCCGGATACAACCGCTGTCTGGAGGAGAATGGTCTTTATAAGCGTTGATTTACCGCATCCGGACGGTCCGGTTATGCCGACAACGTTTTTATCCCCTATACTCAGCGTTATATCATGCAGTTTCTCATCGAACTTCCCGTTCTCGACGTATCCAGCGTTTACATTCAGCAGATCCAGCACAGCCATCCTATTTTCCCTTCGCAGACGCTTCCAGTTCCTCCTCTGAAATTATGTTAACCCTCCTGCCGGCATGCTTTACGACATCCGGATTCCTCCTTGACAGGAATATTATGTAAACAACCATCAAAACGACGTAAATAGAGGTTGCTTCTACAGCCTGTGTTATCGGGAAGACGGGTGGTACAATAGATTCGTAGAGCACAAAAATGAATATTGCGGTGGCAATTGACGGGAGTATGTAGTGCTCTATCGGATGGGTTATGCGGTGAAAGCCCACATGCTTTTCCCTGAGGCGCTTGAAAAGCGTCATTACCGAGGTGTTGAGCATCAGATGCACCGATATAAGGCCGACCAGGGCCATGGTGGACAGCATATCAAATGAATACTCGAGTATCATGTCGATATTCGATATGTTATGTGAAGTTATCAGGTAAAGTGGAGGATAACCCATGGCAAGTTCAATTGAGAACGGCACTATCATTGACATCATTACAGATACTATTGCTATGAATATCAGTGCTATGTACGGGCTTCCGAATCTTTTGCTTATCCTTGAAAAGGCCTCGGGTATAACGCGGTCCCTGGCCATTGAGAAATATACCCTCCCGGCATTTGCCTGCATTGCAACACC
>JAVRLS010000055.1:0-6544 GCA_031961205.1 Thermoplasmataceae archaeon
TATATTCCACGGATGCAGGCACAAAGAAGGATGCGCCGGCATGGATCAGCAAATCTGGAAACGAGCTGGTCGGAATATTCGAACGCCAGGGCTATTATGAGATCATGATGAAGAAGGTGAAATAAAATGGTTACAAAGGTTCTCATACTTGGGGACGGCGATATTGGAACGATAATGGCAAACAAGTTAAGGTTCCATGTTGATATCAAGGACGTCGAAATAACTGTGGTTGGAAACTCAACCGAGCACTATTTCAAGCCCGATGGCGTGCACATATCGTTCAATATGATAGACTATAAGAAGAGCGTAAAACCAACTGACTTCCTGTTTAACTATGGCATAAATTACATTCACGACGAGATAACAAGGATAAATGTTGCGGACAAATCGGTTTCGACTAAAACTGGAAGGACGCTTGATTATGATTACCTGATTATTGCAACTGGAAACAGATTCACTCCAGAAGAAATTCCTGGATACGAAGGAGAGGCCAAGCATTTCTATGATCTGAAGCATGCACTTGAGCTACAGCAGTCCCTGAAAGGCTTCAAGGGAGGAAAGGTAATAATTGGCCAGGCAAGCATACCCATAATGTGCCCGCCTGCACCGTATGAATTCACGTTTTTGCTGGATGAATATCTCAGGTTCAAGGGCTTAAGGGATAAAACGGAAATTCACTACGTTTATCCACTGAATAGGGTGTTTACTATTCCTAACGTATCGGATTTTGTCGGAAAGAAGTTTGAGGAAAGGGGCATAATAACACACACACTTTTCAACGTCGATTCAGTTGATCCTAAGAATAAACAGCTTGTATCCCTTGAGGGTGAAAATCTGAACTACGACCTTCTGGTTCTGGTTCCCCCGCACAAGGGGCAAAAAGTAATGACCGACTCAGGCCTTGCTGATAACGGCGGGTATATAGACGTCGACAGAAACAAGCTTAATTACAAGGACTACGACAATGTTTTTGTCATAGGCGACGCAACTAACCTTCCTGTTTCGAAGGCAGGTGCAACGGGCCACTTCCAGTCAGTATATCTTGCCAACAGGATAGCATCAGAAACTACAGGAAACATCTATAATGAAGTTTATGACGGTTCAGTTGCCTGCACAACCGTAACAGGATATGAGAGGGGTGTGACTCTTTACTTTACCTATGAAAAGCCTCCAAAAGCTAAATTTGACAGTAAGACAGATTATCTCTTTAAATACCAGTCAGCTGATACCTTCTTCTCAAGCATGATAAGGGGAGTAGCTTAAGGTGGTAAAAATGGTTGAAGAACAAAAAACACAAAACGAAGCCGGATCAAACGATCAGGATGTAATAGAAGTACTTTTATCCAAAGTTGAAGAAAATCAGGACACACTGATCTCTTTCATGGATCTCTTCCAGAAGTTAAAAGACGCAGGCCTTATAGACGTTATGATGGAAGTTTCAAATGACTTTGCGCCATCGGATATCGAATTCCTTGAGAAATTTTTCACAGAAAAAGAGCTTATATCTGCAATACTCAAAGTCGGAAACGACCTCATATCTGTTCTTTACGCTCTTGCTGAAGAAAGGACATCGGATGTTGTAAAGGCAATTTCCTTCAACCTTCCTGGTGTAACGGCAGGGTTTGTTGAGGGAGTAAAGAATCCGCAGACATTTTCTGCGCTCAAGCTTATGTCCCTTCTCAAGGATCCTGATGTTTCAGCGCTTATAACTGGAGCGGTCAACGCCATAAAGGTAATAACGTCTTCAGTGAAAAAAGTACAATAATTTTTTATATTCCCTATTTTTGTCGTATCTATGAAAGTATCTTTTAAATTCGATTCCAGCAGTGGATTTGAAACAACAGATAAAAACAGGGCAGTTTATATCAGCTGCTCCCTTGTGGAAGGAGAGAAAAGATATTCTCCCACAGAGCTTCTCCTCATATCAATGGGGTCATGCACGAGCGATGACGTTTTATCTATTTTAAAAAAAATGAGACAGGAAGTACGTTCATACAGCTGCGAAGTGGATGGCCTGAAGAAGGATGATCCGCCAAGAGTACTGAAATACGCCAATGTGACATACAGATTCTATGGAAATATAAACCCGGACAATGCCAGAAAGGCTATACATCTATCCCTGAAAAAATACTGCTCCGTATCCATAATGCTGGAAAGGGGTGGTGTAAACGTATCCTATTCCATGTTCATAAATGACGATCCCTATGAAGAGAGAAAAAACGTCGAGGAAATAAATGAAGCTGAGGGGATATAATGCTGATTGGAATAACCGGAGGACATGTGAATGATCAGCGTTGAAAACGTAGGGTTTGGAAGGAAAGTATTCAGGATAGACGATATGAGCTTCAACGTTTACGAAGGCCAGATAAATGGCATAGGTGGCCTAAACGGATCAGGCAAAACTACCATTCTGAACATAATGTACGGTTTTTTAAAAGCGGATAGTGGATCAGTATACATAGACGGAAAAGATTTGAACGGCCTCAGAATCCGGGATGTTGCAAAATATATTTCGGTCGTTCATCAGGAAACACCCAATCCAATGAATTTTACGGTATATGACGTTGTATCGCTCTCTGGATACAGCAGGGAAAACGGTAAACTTACGGTTGAAAAGAGCCTTGAACTGTGCAAAATTTCTCATCTGAAGGCAAGGCAGTACTCAGAGCTGAGTGGGGGTGAAAAGAGGATGGTCCTCTTTGCTGCTGCACTGTTTCAGGATTCAAAATATATCCTTCTAGATGAACCCTTCACATTCCTTGATGTTGACAAGATGATGCGCGTTTTTGAAATCATAAAGCAGATGAAGGAGATGGGAAAGACAATAGTAATAGTTCTACACGACGTTAATCAACTCTATAATCTGTGCGATAACGTCATACTTTTGAGATCCGGCAAGAAAATTATTGAAGGCGAGCCTGCCAAGGTAATGGACAGTGAAATCCTTCTAAAAGTCTATGGCGTGAATTTTTCAAGTTACGATTCCGTGGAAGGAAGAAGATTCTATCCCGTATAAATAGTGATTCTATTTTTATATTCAGTTATGCATTTACAAAAAATGTTTTTCTGAAAATTTTATAAATTATAGATAGTGTACGTATATTGCCGTAAAATTGAAGATGCCCTGCATGATTCAGGTTTGAAAAGCGAAAATACACATAACCCTGTACACTATCATATTTTAGGAGAAGATTCAAAACAGATATATGACTGTGAAAGAAATTATACTGGTACCACCGCCTATCAACGAAAAACCGATAGTCCCCTATCTAAATAAAACGTTTACAGAAAAAAGAAAGACTTTCAGAAAAGTGCTTGATAAATACGACTATTGCCCCCTTCATTACGATTTCATATCATGTTCTCTGCCCTTCGGGCATCTTCCATCGTGTTTACATTTATAATACAGGATTTAAAATATATATCTTCGTATGATCCACTGCTTTTTTTAAAGAGTGATACTCCGGTAAAATCCCCATCAGATTTTAGATTTATAATATCTTTCTGTGATTTCTTGGCCATATCAATGAACATGTCAAAGATCTTTCCATCCTTCACGTATATGTCTCCTGGAACAACAAAAAGCGGGAAGTCGTTTATTACCTGAAAGCACGCATTCATATCAGTTATATATCCACGGCCTTCAGTTCTTATTATCGATAGGTTATAACTTTCAGCTTCCTTTTCAGTTGCAGCCATCCCTTTAGATACGCTTATATAAATCCCGGAAACATATTTTCGCAAAAGGGAAACAAGATTGTCTAATATAGTTCTCTTATTTATGACGATCAGGCATTTCTCAGGATTCCCTATTCTCGTACCTTTTCCTCCGGCCATGATCAGTGCTTTCACGTGAGTTTCATTTCTTTATATCCAGCTTTCTAATATATTCTTCGAACACCTGCTGCGGTGATGCTATCCTATCCTCAAACCTTGTGACCGGCCTTTCGTTGTACCATGAAACGAATGCCTCAAGGTTTTCGAACCCCCATCTGTATTTATCGTAGTTTTGCCAGAGCTTCGACAGTGAAAGATGTACCTTTGTGCCCCTCCTGTCAGTAATAACATCCTCTATACCTTTGCTTTTTATCTTGTAGTGAAGATCGCTTGTGTTGTATATCATGCTAAGGATTCCATTTCTTATCATGAGATGCTTGATTTTCATATTTCCTGTATACAGGCCGTCAATGGCCTCGCTTACCTTCTCTCCCGTTATTTTCAGTGATTCTGCATATGAGAGAATCTTCTTTGTTGTCATATCGACACAGAAGATAGCGTATGGATCGCTCATGTTTCTCTGATGGTAATCCATTAGAACCGTTGTAAGCGGGGGATCAGCCTCTTTTCCATTCACAACTATGGAGTTATTCTTCAGTTGTATCATTCTTTTGATTTTCATATAATTATATATCTTGTAATAGGAAACACTCAGCCCCCTGCTCCTGAGCATGTAGTATATAGTACGTGATCCGATTCTGTACTTTTCCCATAGCTCATCTATCACTGCCCTTTCATCCTGCTCAAGTTCTTCGTCTCTTTCAGCTATGCTATCTCCGGTCTCGTGAAGTATCTGCTGGATGCGTCTCGGAGTGACATTGAACATGCGTGCCAGTTCCGAAACCTTGTATCCTTTTTTTATGCTATCTACAATGAACTTCCTGTCCTCACTATTTAACATGTTATCAAATATTCAAGTTTCTTAAAGATAAGTCATTTTTCTGTAGAATACAATGCAGAGGCTTATGTATACGAAGAATTAATAAAGCCGGTACGTGAAATTTCGCAATCTTACCGTGAATCATTAAATACCTATGGCAGTACATACATAATAGAATCAGTGAACCTCATGTCTATACTGTTAAAAATAAGAAGATCTGCAAAAAAAATATTCAATACGGACAATTCGAAGTCCGAAACAGGTATAGGCGTTCTGATTGTATTTATCGCGATGATCCTAGTCGCGGCTGTTGCGGCATCTGTATTAATAAATACGGCCGGTATACTGCAGCAGAAAGCATCTAGCACCGGAACAACAACTATAACGCAGGTATCGACGGGCGTTGTGATCACCCAGATAATTGGATACGATGGCGCTACCCCTCCTGAGAGCGGGGGTATATCATTTATTGCCATATTCGTATCTGTTAACACCGGGGGATCGTCTGTCGATCTTGCCAATACCACGCTCACTTTATCAGTTGACGGCATTACCGCCGTTCTTGTGTATAATTCATCGGTGTTTTCAAACATAGCCAGTACTGGATCGGCAAACTACTTCAACAACTCCGTGTGGAGTCTGTTAAGTGCCTCGCATCATAATCCTACAAGCTTTGGCGTGCTTGTGAATTTCGATCCGTCGCATTCACTTACAAGTCAGTATCCAGTTCTTTCGACGGGGGATTCTGCTGCTATGATAGTTAATGTGACGAACACCTTTGGGAACAACATCACGCAGGATTCGGTGGTAACTGGTCAGGTTACACCGGAAATCGGTTCTCCAGCCATAATACAATTTACTGCACCAACTGCCTTCACAACAAAATCTATACCAATAACGTGATCCTGAGATCGTCAACCTTACTATTTTATTGATTCCGGTACAAATATATCTTCAACTAGCTTGAATACAACCAGACCGTCGCATTTTACTATTTTTATTTTATTTTATACCATAATTAAATTACTTGGAATAAACCGGTTAAAATATTAAATAACAGGGCCCAATGTGTAAGCATGGAACTTTATAAAGAAGGCGAGGAAAAATTTGGATTCTGCACTTCAAAGCTTTATGAGGCCATACCAAAATACTTTCTACGTGATCTTTACCAGGCAGTTATATCTGATGTTGAAAAATATTCCCCTGCAAAAATTCTGGATGTAGGATGTGGAACTGCAAATGTTGATAAGATTATAGCTGAAAAGTTTCCTGAAGCCTCAATATATGCTATTGATCCGTCCATATACATGACAAAAATAACAGAACGCAAACTGGCAAGGTACGGCTCAAGAATACATGTTTCCCAGGGGAGCAGTAGATACATACCATTTGACATTAAATTCAATATGGTATTCTCATCGCTTTCATTCCACCACTGGAAATGCAGGGAAAAAGGACTTGAAACAATGTCCCGGTATGTAGATAAAAATGGTTTCATAGCTATATACGAGTATTACAAGGAAAATCTTCATGGAATATACAGAGGTGTCAGTGATCATGCACTTTCATCAGAGGATATTAAGAATCTGAATATACAGAATTTTTCAAAGAATACACGTATAAATGGGAAAATCATCACTCTAGAGTTCTTACGTCAGGACGAACAGTTATAGATAATGCACTTTCTATCACGGGATACCCGCCGGAGTATAGCTTAATACTATGAACACACATATTGTTTAATATCTGAATGTTATTTCCTATTCACATTAATGCTGGGGCCCGTGGCCTAGTCAGGATAAGGCACCGTCCTTCTAAGTCGGGAATCGTGGGTCCAAATCCCACCGGGCCCGTATAGATTTATGTGCAAAACGAGCAACGTGTTTT
>JAVRLS010000056.1:0-6372 GCA_031961205.1 Thermoplasmataceae archaeon
ATGAAGGTGTAAATTTATGGCAGATGACGAGCAGATAAGAAGGTACGAATTCAGAAGGGCCCTGGAGGAACTTTCAAAGCTCCGTGGCAGGGGAACGGAGCTTATATCTCTTTATATTCCTCCGGATAAGCAAATTTCTGATGTGGTGCAGTACCTCAGGGATGAATATTCAACATCATCAAACATCAAATCGAAATCTACGAGAAAAAATGTGCTTGCAGCTATAGAATCGATTATGTCAAGGCTAAAATATTACCGGTTTCCACCATCGAACGGCCTGGTTTTCTTTGTCGGGCACATTGCAACGCGAGGTGATCAGACGGAGATGTATACCAAAATAATCGAGCCCCCGGATTCGATACAGACATTCATGTACAAATGCGATTCACAGTTTCACCTGGAACTCCTTAAGACCATGCTCGATGAAAAGGAGATATACGGGCTGATCGTCATAGACCGGAAGGAGGCCACGATCGGTTTCCTTAACGGGACGAGAATAGAGGTAGTTGATAATGTCCAGTCCCAGGTTCCGAGCAAGCACCATCAGGGTGGTCAGTCATCGCGAAGGTTCGAGAGACTCATAGAGATAGCTGCAAACGAGTTTTTCAAAAAAATTGGCGAAATAGCTAACAATGCCTTCATGCCAAAGATAAAGGATATCCGTGCCATATTCCTTGGCGGACCGGGTGCCACAAAAGAATACTTCATGGAAAAGGAATACCTGAGGAATGAAATCAAGGATAAGATAAAGGATCTTTTTGATGTCGGCTATACTGATGAATCCGGGTTGAGGGAAGTTGTTGAAAAAGCCTCTGATTCGATAAAGGACATGAAGGTGGCAAGGGAACGGGACCTCATGAACAGGTTTTTCAGGGAAATCAAGAAGCCGGACGGGGGCCTCGGTGTATACGGTGAAAAAGCAATACGAGATGCCCTGGAGCAGAAGATGCTCGATTTACTCCTCATATCGGACGGCCTCAACAGAGTTAAGTACACATACAGGTGCCCGACGTGCCAGGAAGAAAAAACGTTCGGATCGGAACCTGATGAATGGCCTGTATGCGATAAGGACGGCACTGCCATGGAACTTGTTTCTGAAGATGATATGATTGAGGACCTTTACAAGCTTGCAAAGGAAGCCGGCACCCAGGTGGAGTTGATTTCAGATCAGAGCGATGAGGGCAAACTTCTAAAACAGGCCTTTGGCGGGATGGCAGGCCTCCTCCGCTTCATAAAGAAGGATTCTGTAGAAAGCAGCACGGTGTGATCATGCAGCAGGTATACGCAAAGATACGTGATTATGCATACAGCTACGGGATAGGAAATACTCCGGTTGCAACCATTAAGACCGGATCCTCGTTTATATATGCAAAGGAGGAGTGGCTGAACCCCTTCGGATCCATAAAGGACAGGGCTGCCTATTTTTTAATAAAATCCATGGAGATTTCCGGAAAGATTGATGGTAAAACGATCGTAGAAGGTACATCAGGAAATACCGGGATAGCGGTTGCCGGAATATCATCAGCACTGGGAATAAAATCTGAAATAATCCTGCCTTCAAATGCCAGTGAATTCACAAAGAGAAAATTGAAGGAATATGGATCCTCCGTAAATGAAACGCCTCCGGAATACGGAACAGAAGCTTCCATAGACCTGGCGCTCAAACTGGAGAGATCAGGGGATTTTGTTTACCTGAACCAGCACGGAAGCGATGCAAGTACGATGAGCCATTACTGGACAACCGCCCCGGAGATGTTCGAAAGAAATGGCGTTCCTGACGCCATCGTAATAGGGGTAGGCACCGGCGGTACCATAACCGGTCTTGCAAAGTTCTTCAAAGAAAAAAATCCGGATGTAAGGGTTATAGGTGTACAGCCTGAGGAGGGCAGCAGGATACCCGGTCTCAGGAATGTTTCAAAGGCATCCCACAGGGGTATTATCGACAGATATGGAAGCCTTATAGATGATTTCATTTACGTAAATGAGAAAGATGCTGTTCTTGAAGTTTCCTCGTACTATGTTGAGAACGGGGTACTCATCGGAGTTTCGTCGGGCGCAAACCTTCACGCTTCAAGGATCATGGCAGGCAGATACAGGAAAATATTCACGGTTTTCCCTGACGACGGCAGGAAATATGCAGATATATTCAACAGGTATGGAATAAATAATGATTTAAGCCAAAAAAATATGTAGGTGCATAATGAAAACATTCAATCTTATTTCATGGGATTTTAAGAGAAACAGCGACTTTTTTAAACTGGCTATCCTGAATGGTTATGAGTACTGGTCTTCCATTCTTGACGGGGCCGGCATAAAAAGTTACGTTATACTGATCACGTGCAACAGGGTCGAACTTTATTTCAGAAGCGAAAATATGCCGGATATTCCGGTGGATGGATACATTCGCAGAACTGAAAACGATGCCATAGGCCATCTTCTGCGTGTTGCCTCCGGCCTTGATTCCATGTCGGTTGGCGAAAACGAGATAATGAGGCAGATAAAGGAGGCTTACGAATATTCCATGAAGTCGCATAAGACGGACAAGCTGATCTCCTTCCTTTTCATGAAGGCAATAAACACGGGAAAGCTTGTGAGGAGCAAAACGGCAATATCAAGAGGTAAGACATCCATAACTGCGATTGCAGCTGATATAGCCAGGGACAGGATGAAGGGAAAGAATATACTTATCATTGGAACCGGTTTTATGGGATCTGAACTTATAAAATATATAAGGGAATTCAGGGATGTTTCCATCACGGTTGCCGGAAGGGACATCGATCACGCAAGGAAGATCGCGGACCAGTACGGTACAGGGTATTCAGATCTTTCCGACATCAGTAAAGTCATCAGCAAAAACGATATAATAATGACCGCTGTTTCGGTCAATGAACCGATTATAAACAAAAATAATGCTGCAGCGGGAAAGATATTCATAGATGTAGGAAACCCGCCAAATGTTGATCGAAATGTTACCGAAAAAGGATCGGAAATCTATTCACTTGACGAAATAATGGAAATTTCAAGGAAGAATAATGAAGAGAAAATCCTGGATGTAAAAAATGCTGAGGCAATAATCGAGGAGGAAGAAAAGATCATATCGCTGAAGTTGAAGGACATGCTCGTTGATGATATATTTTCAGAGTTTTACAGGTTCGCTGAGTCAGTACAGAAACGTGAAATCGAGAGATATATCTCAGAAAATGGTGGAAATTATGACAGCCTGTATGCAATGACTCATTCAGTGGTGAACAAGATAATGAATATACCGGTAACGACACTGAAAAGTGTAGTCAGGGAACAGGATCCTGATACGTTTTCATCGGTTTTCAAGGACTTTTATGATAAGTTTGAGATCGTGATCAGATCGGCCTTTGAGAGTTATGAAGATCCTCGAGATACCCAAAGTCTACGACTCCGAACTCGTCAGTTATTGCGTAAACCCTGAACGAGGACAGCTTCATCCCCTTAAGTGCCGGAGTAAAATGTTCCTCGCTAAGGAGGGATTGCGAGATATCTGTTCCTGATGAAAAGAAGCTCATGGCCGGAGTTACTATGACATTCCTTTCAAAATTGAATGCGAATGCCGGAAGTTTGTAGATACCGCCAACATGATCCCGCAGGACGACCGAGGGATGCTCATGGCCAAGTATCGTTATCTTTTTTGTTGAAAGATCCCTATCGCCGTGATATATGAAGTAACGGTTATCTTCATAATAATCAAATAAATCAAAACCTCTCTTCGTGAGGATTGTCCTGAGATAATTGTCATGATTTCCCCTTATGAATATGAGTTCACGATCTGAATACCTGTCAATGAAATAGGTGATATCCTCCCATTCCGTTGAGAGATTCCTTGAAAATTCCTGCTTGAAATCACCATTTATTATTATTTTTCTCGGGGCATACCTCTCAATTATTTTATCCATAAGAGACGATATATGATTCTTCTGCAGCTTTGGAAGGAAAACACCGTGAAGGTTCATCTCCTCTTCATAACCCAGGTGGAGGTCTGATACAACTATTGAATCAATGTCGCGAAGGAATACGCAGTACAGGTCCGATATGATCACATCCCTTATTATCTCAATATCCTTCATTTTATTCTCCGTGTAGCATACCGTGGTTTAATGCTCATCATTGCCGGGTATAAAAGATGAACTGAAAAACTCATTGCGCAATATTTTATTAATTATATAGCTTTAAAAATAAAAACATATTTTCTTATGAAGATACATTAAAAAAATAAGAATATGATATAGGTATTCACTGTTTTTTCTTTGCTGCCCCTCCAGTGTTGGTGTTCAGGTTGGCTATTGCTATGGCAGCTATGGCTCCTATCGAAAATATGAAGGCGTAGAGTATTCCGATCGTGGGGATTTTACCAACGCTCACACCCACGCTCTTCGTTATCATTGTCTGGTGTATCAGCAATGCAAGGCCTATTATGGCGACAATAGTGCTTGCTATAATCCCGTATATATATTTATTCATCTTCATTCGCCCCCCTTAGTTGAGAACGGTTCTTCCTCAGATGTCAGGTACTGGGAGTCAAGCTTGATTATTTCGGAGATCTCTTCACTTCTTATTCCGCTGTAATCAGCCCATATATAGAATACCACTGCAACTATTATTACCATAATCAAATCCCAGGGATACGGAACTATGTTGGAACCACCCAGGGCAGTTTCTCCAAGGAAGGATTCTACTGCAAGAACTACAATGTAAACGGGAACCCACAGGCCGGATTTTATATAACGCCATTCGAATATACTCATAAGTTCCATCTTTTTGCTCTTCCTGTACAGATAGAAGACAAAGTATACGACCAGTCCTATGTAAATTGCTATTGCGAGATAGCCCACGATTGGCCAGCCGGACCAGTAAACGATCAGGGACGCGCCTACAAATGCAAGAGGAGCCAGTATTGCAGATCCACGGAGAGTGAACGGCCTTTTGAGCTCCTTTGCATTTCTTCTCAACGAACGGAGAGCCGGGCCGCCGACAAGGTATGTGAAGACAGTGGCGCTTGTTATGAAGCCAACCATTTTGTACCAGCTGGGGAATGGAGCGAAGAATACTATGCCGATGATAAGCGATAACACGAGTGGCAGAACCGGTATGTGCCTTTTCTTGTCAACCTTTATCAGTGAATCCGGAAGATATCCAAGTGCAGCAGTTCCATACAGAGTTCTCATGGATGTTCCCATGTACACATTCAGGGTTCCGCTGGAAGAGATATATGCATTTGCGAACAGAACGTATGTCAGCATTACGAGTCCAACGGATGAGGCTATGGATGCAAATGGCGCAGAGTTAAGTGATGTTATAGCTGGGTTAATATAAACACCGTTAACCGGAGCTAACAAACTCCATGCACCGTTAGGTATTCCGAGGGCCCCAAAGTTCATGGCACCGACGAACGCAACCTGCAGGAAAACATAAATTAAAATGCCTATCAGGACCGATCCTATTGTTGCAATTGGTATTGATCTCTGGGGCTTACTGGCTTCGCCACCATAGTCAAGCGCCTGCCTGAATCCAAGAAAAGAGAACACGATTCCGGATGTGGATACGGCTGCCATAACAGGGGCAAAGCCGTATGGCATGAAGGCCGAGCTTGTTACGGCCGATTCCGTATAAAGCGTGGTAAAATTGGTCACATTGAACCTGACAGATACAAGGGCAATTATGGTGGCTATAGGTATTATCAGTTTGTACCATGTCATTCCGGTATTTGCTTTGCCCATTATCCTTATTCCCATATAGTTCAGGAAGAAGAACAGCAGCATAAGCAACGCTGCAAACAGGATACCGATTGGCTCAAGCACAACACCATTGTACAGTCCTTTTATGTACGGAGCAGCGTATTCCACAACGGCCTCTGCCTCAATAGCGGGAACAGATACCGCAGAAAGAAAATAAGCCCATGCCATGAAATATCCGGCCAGGTTTCCATGCGAGTACTGCCCGTACCTTGAAATTGCTCCCGATCTCGGTATCATTGCCCCGAGCTCTGAGTAATTCAGGGCTATGATCAGGACGATAATCCCCCCGATAAGCCAGGATATAATTGAAGCGGGTCCCGCAGTATAAGATGCGGAATACGTGGCAAAGAGCCATCCCGATCCGATTATGCCACCCAGACTTAAGAAGAGGAGGTCCCAGGTATTCAGGCTTCTGCCTAATTTCTTATCTGACTTTTCTGCGACAACTTCAGTCTCAGTCATGACAGATCATACCATATAGATGTATTTAATTATTATGATCAAAAATTAAATCAATCATATAATTCCACATATAAATATTTCTAACTAGTAAGTTCTTTTTTATTAATTTTTTAAAAATTAATAATGATTTTTTATAAATTAAGAT
>JAVRLS010000057.1:0-6349 GCA_031961205.1 Thermoplasmataceae archaeon
ACAGGGCTTCCTATTCCGATATAAAAGGCGTTCTTGATTCATATATTCTCAGGTTCTCCAATGATAAGGGGAGAATAGTCGAAAACCATAACGGCTGGATGATTGACGGCCACGGTGGTTCCGTGATATTGAAAGGCCGTGATATCGGCATCATAGGTGAAATTCACCCGTCGGTTCTGGAAACATTCGGGCTTACAAACCCGGTTGCTTTCTACGAGATCGATTTGAAAACATTAATGAATCTTGTACGGAATCTATAGAAAATAAAAAGGATCATCAAAAATAAAATAATGCATCAGGCAATTCATCGTCTATGATAAGAATAGGAAAAGACGTTTATATAGCAAAAACGGCGGTCATAATCGGAAATGTTGCAATAGGAGATAACGTTTCAATTTTTGATGGGGCTGTGCTCAGGGGAGACCTTGATAAAATAACTATTGGCGACAATTCCAATGTGCAGGACAACGTAACGATACATGTTGACAGGGGCTATCCTGCAAAGATCGGAAAGAATGTTTCAATAGGGCACAATGCTGTCGTGCACGGATGCACAGTTGATGACGACGTCGTTATCGGGATGTCCTCTGTCCTGATGAACGGATCGCGTGTAAGCAGCGGATCAGTCGTCGGTGCCGGGGCCGTCGTTACCCAGGGCTTTTCATGCGATGACAATTCCCTGATTCTTGGGGTTCCGGCCAGGGTGGTGAAGATCGACAGGACCCTTTCAGAATATGCACGTGCCAATGCAGATGAATATCTTAACCTGAAAAATATGTATATGGAAAAGAAGATTGAAAAGTACTACCAGGGATGACATACATAAGAACGCACAGAACCTTATGCAGAAAAATGCTATTTATAAACACCTCATAGTCTTTTGAGGTGCTAGATGAATAAAATCTTTAGAAAAGTACGTAAGACCTTCAGCCTTAAAGCAGATAATAAGGCCGAAACCGGGATAGGCACACTGATAGTTTTTATAGCCATGATTCTCGTGGCTGCAGTGGCTGCAACTGTCCTGATAAACACTGCGGGAACTCTGCAGCAAAAAGCAACAAGTACCGGCTCTCAGACAACGCAACAGGTATCTACAGGTATTCAGGTTACACAGATAATGGGGCTTGACAGCAACCCGAGTGCTCCAACATCGGGACACATACAGTGGATGGCAATTTACATAACCGTTTCTGCGGGAAGCTCGCCAATTAACCTTGCAAACGTAACAATATCGCTCACATATAATGGTGTTGCATCATCGCTGACGTATATCGGATATACTCCTGCAGCCGGAAACGGCTACCACTCAGCAACAAGCGGAACTAACAACGTTTTCAACGCAACATACTTCAACGCGATAAATGGTACGAAAAATGGAACAAGCCACTTCTCAATACTGACTCTAAAGGACCCTGTTCAGTCGCTTTCAGGCCAGTATCCGGTCATATCCTATGAAGACCAGGTAGCACTGCTTGTCAACGTATCAGCAGTCTTTGGTGGAATCACACAGGGACAGCCATTAAGCGGGCAGGTACAGCCTCCAGTAGGTGCGGCAGGTGTTATACAGTTTACGGCCCCAGAATCATTTACAGCGCCGGTAATACAGCTCCAGCAGTAAAACTGAAGCTGTACAATATTTCTAGTGAATACCATGGGTCTCTTGGATAACCTTAAAAAAGTGATGAAGAGGGAGACCACAGTAACCTCTCAGCAAGGTTCCGACAAAGATCAGAAACCGGTACAGAACATACAGGTGACGAATGGAATAGATCCAAAGGTAATAGACGCGATGAATGAGCGAATGACAAAGATAGAAAACGGCCTGGGTAAATTGACTGGGGAACTTGAAGGAGAGAAAAAATCACTGGCAGAAATAGGGAACGAACTTGAATCTTTGAAGGAGAATGTAAAAATGGTAGTCTCATTATATGAACTTGTTTCGAAGGATTTCAACCCGTTCATGGATAAGACCCCGGAGGAGATCAAGAGCGTTACGGATACACTTATACATGAAATAGCCCAGTTAAGGAGCCTGGTAAATTCAGCCGTAAAGGATCTGAGTGAACTGTATGGCGTTCCGGATATAGATGAACTTGTAAGTTCGGAGGGAAAAATATGATAGATGACGCATTGAAATCCTACATGAATGACAAAATAGAAAACGCCAGGAAAACAGTACCCGGATTCGCCCTCGAGGAACTAAAGCAGAAGATCATTTCATCGCCCACTCAGTTCTCAAAAATAGACATAGATAACCTAGTAGAAAACCTTGAAAAAAGGTATTCACAGACAAAAGAGAATTCATTGGTAGGGAAAATCGATTCAATATTCAAAGAAATCTCTGACATGGAAAAAATGATGGCGCCAACCACTGCACCAAAACATGATGAACCACAGGAGAGGCCAAAGAGAAAGGCAAAACTTGAAATCATAGGAGACGACGTGGTTTCGATAATGGTTGCACTGAGGTGGCTTGAATTCCTCCTTGACAACTACGGACCGGAGAACACGCTTGATGTTCTTGACTATTATGAGAGCCTTGGATGGATATCATCTGGAGTTAAGGAACAGATGATGAAGTTCACCAAGATGACAGGGATAATAAATCCCGCCCAGGAGTACAAAATAAAGCCAAGCATACAGGACCATATAATAACAATGCTTTTCATAGAAAAGCTGAGAGGCGAAGAGATAAACAGGGATCTTATAGAAGCCCTCGAAAGAGAATTCAGGACAATTAGAAAGGGAGTTGACGAGCTGTATGGGATTTAGTTATACAGTTGCAGCAGTAATAATGCTTTCGTCTTCCCTAATATTTTTTGGTATGGTATATTCATCTTACATTCAATCAAATGAAAACATCACAAGCGCAAACCAGAAGCTAATGAATGAGGTTTACGATTATGATCATTCGAAATTGAGCTTTACCGGCTATTACATGAATACAACAGCAGGTCGTGCGACCGTTAACATCACGAACAACGGAAGCGTGATGTTCGATCTTGCGGAATCCAATGTGATTCTGAACGGTTCGCTTATAACGTTTAACTATTATCCGGTATATCTGTTCCCGTTGCAGAACGGGAGCATATCATTTCCCGCGGGAAATGGAACTTACGACCTGGAACTGGTTCTTCAGAATGGATATGAGGTTTATGAAAAGCTGGTGATTTAAAATGGCATCTGTTGCTGCATCTGAAATGATATTCTTCATAGTTACGCTTCTCGTAACCGCATCCGCAGTCGGCATACTCGCAGGGCAGACGATGCACGTTATGGACGGAATGCAGGATTCTGGCCAGCAGGCATCCAATATGATGCAGGATAATTTCGCGATAATAAACAACCCGTCGCAGATACCGTACAATAACGGGTACGTATTCTATATAAAGAATACCGGATCTGTGGCATTTGATTTTTCGAATAACACTGTAACGACGCTTATCAACGGGACCATGATGACCGGAACGCTGATAACATACGTTTCGCCCGGGAATAGCAGTGTCCTTGATGTATCCCAGGTCGGGGAGATCATAATACACGAAAAATTGTCAGGGTACGGTACCATTGAGATTTCCCTGGACAATGGCGTAGAACATGAAATGACATTTGAGGTGTAAAAGATGTATTACAGCTTTAAGATAGATGGAGATGAGCTTGACAAGAGAATGGGGGGCGGCCTTTACGTCGGCCAGCTTGTAACCATATCCGGCGATAACAGTTCAGGGAAGACACTTCTGTCTCTCAGGCTTTCTTACGGATTCCTGAAGAACGGGCTGAATATAGCCTATGTATCGTCACAGCTTCCGGTCAGGGAATTCGTATCGCTGTCAGATGCACTCGGATACTCAATTTTCAACCCGATGATTTCCGGAACGTTCACATTGATTACTCCGGTATTTCTTATGAGAAAGGCAAGAAAGGCCACTATAGACGAACTGCTGGAAAACGAAACGATAATCAAGAAGAACGTTATCGTTATAGATTCTCTGCTACCATCAATGTATTCGGATTTTGAGATAAATTCATTCCTGGAGAAGATGAGGAAATTTTCGGAGAACCGGATCGTTATCATGACAGTTAATCCATCCAATTTCGACGAACATAGCCAGATAAGGATCAACCAGCTTTCAACAACCCTTATAGCCCTGCATTCAACGGATATAGGAACCATAAAAAAACACTTCATAGACCTGATAAAGTATCCAATGGCGGTCAAAACAATACAGCAGTCAATACCATTCAGGGTTGAACCCGGCAGGGGCCTTATAGTTGAAATATCAAGCGTATCGTGATGCCCATGGAAGAAAAGATCCTGTCTGATAGCTATGAGGTTGCGCTTGGAAGAAATCCTCATCTGGCGGCGTATATCGATAGGTACAGATCCGAAACAGGCATGACGCCGTCATTTGTTCCTGCCATCGACGGGTCCATGAGGAACCTTGCCCGTGTCGATATAATATATCCCGTCGGCGATCCAATATTCATACATATATATGAGGATGGAAAGGAAAGGAGATACAGGCCCATTGAACCAATCCTTAACCAGGAAGAATTCAGCATGATGGAAAAGATCATGGAAATGATCCTCATGCGCGCATCTGATTACCCTACTGTTGAAACTCTTGAAATGCAGGAAAAAAACCTTACTGACATATACAATAAAATTGTATCGGTGGGCCCGAACAAATTAAAGCGTACAACAGCAACCATTGAAAAAGGGCTCTATGACAAGATGCTTTACAATATAAAAAGGGAAATCATAGGCCTGGGCCCCCTGGAGCCCCTTATAAGGGACAGCCATATAGAAGATATAAGCGGAATAGGCCCGAACAATGTTTTCATTGTGCACAAGATATTCGGTTCCATATCGGCCGATATATCATTCGGAACTGAGGACCACCTGATGATCTTCAGCAAAAGGCTCTCAGAGCGTGTTGGAAGGCCTGTAAGCGACAAGAGGCCGATAGTTGATGCAACACTGCCTGACGGTTCACGTCTTTCGATAATATACAGCAATGATATATCACAAAAGGGACCGAGCTTTACTATAAGGAAATTCTCGGAAATACCGCTCAGCATTATCGATCTGATAAAATATAATACCATGTCATATGAGGAGGCTGCTTACCTCTGGCTTGCCCTTGAGTATGGACAGAGCGTCTTTGTATGCGGTGAAACGGCAAGCGGAAAGACTACAGTTGTGAATGCCATCATGCCGTTCATAAGGCCGGATTCAAAGATATTCAGTGCAGAGGATACCCCTGAAATAAGGGCCCCGCAGAGCGCATGGCAGCAGCTGGTAACCAGGGAGACCGGCGCAGAGGAAAGCCGTGTGACACTTTACGATCTTTTGAGAACTGCATTGAGATCAAGGCCTAACTACATTGTCGTCGGAGAAATCAGGGGTGCTGAGGGCGCAATGGCGTTTCAGGCAATGCAGACAGGGCACCCGGTCATATCAACATTTCATGCTTCATCGGTGAAAAAGATGATACAGAGGTTCACCGGGAACCCGATAAACATACCGGTGACATTCATGGATAATCTCAATATAGTCCTCATACAGCAGGCCGTATATGTTGGCGGCCGTTTCCTCAGGAGGACGACCAGCATAAATGAAATTGAGGGTTACTTCGAGGAACTTGGAGGCGTTTCAACAAGGGCGGTTTTTGAATGGGACGCAAGCACCGACAGGCACATGTTCAGGGGAATGAACAACAGCTACATACTTGAAGAGAAGATAGCAGCTACAGCAGGAATGACCGACAGGAGCCTCATATACAACGAACTTTTCCGGCGTGCAAGGATACTGAAAAACCTTACGGATAAAAAGGTCACTGATTATTTTGAGGTTTACAATGTCATAAAGGAATTCTATGAAGGGGGTAACACGCTTGGATACTAAGCATGCTAGGGGGTTCTGGCTCGGGATAAACTATTCGAAGATTGATTTATCCATGATCGCCGCAAGTGCAGGACTATTCCTGGTTTTCATCCTGATCTATCTCACCACACGCGGAACATACGCCTTCATAATGTTTACCGTAACCGGACTGGTTTCATCGTTTTATTTCCTCAAACCGATAATCGACAGGGATAACAAGAAGAATGACATAAATTCCAGCATACCCTTTTTCATAACGGCATTCTCAGCGCTGGCCACAAGCGATGCCAATGTAATCGAGATACTTGAAATACTCTCAAAGAAGGAAAAACTGGGATACATAAGGAATGAGATCGAAAAGATTGTAAAGCTTGTCAAAAACTGGGGAATGGGGCTGGGTGAAGCCATGGCCCTGGTTGCAAAGAAAACTCCGAGCGATATATTCGCTGATTTCCTGACAAG
>JAVRLS010000058.1:0-6324 GCA_031961205.1 Thermoplasmataceae archaeon
GCGTGATCTGGTTCCGGCCCTGATGAGATCAATAGCTTTTCAGGTACGTGATATAATTGTGGAAATTGAAAAAAACATGGGGACAGGCTTGGAATACGTATCTGCAGATGGCGGATTATCAAGGGACGATTACCTCATGCAGTTTCAGTCTGATATCTCAGGAATAGCGATTGAAAGAAAGAAATTTCACGAAATGACCAGCTACGGATCGTACATTCTTTCAAATCTTGCTCTTGGTAACATGAAAATTGATTCCATAAAGAATGACATGGAAAAAGATACTTTCGTTCCAGCTATGGACGATAGAAGAAGATCGGATCTCCTGGCCAGATGGAAAAAGGCAGTTGAAATATCGTTACAATGGAATGATTCCTTTTCGGAATCGAATCAAAACGAATGAATTAAAATGCCATGGATCTTTGCAGGGATATTTTAGGAATACCGTCCATTTGCCTTCGAGGATTTCAATAAATATTACACTGGCATATAAACGATGATTTTGCATAAATTATTTTACTTAAACTGAATCCTTTTTGCATGGCACTGGCTGATGATCTATTATCTGGAAAAAATAGTACATTATTTGTTCTCCTTGCAGGGTATACAGATATTTCAATGGTAAATGGCATCTCGTCGGCCGGTGCATCTCCCGATATGATGAAACTTACGCCCGTCCTTGATTCTGAGATAATTGCAGCCGGAAGAACCATCTCGACGAATGAGCCGCCCATGACTCCGGACGGAATCCCTACTCCGTCAATAATAACGCGTGCAGCCCTGAACGTCAGCGGGCTGAACGTACTGATAGTAGATGCGGGATTCCGGGTTTTTCCTGCAGTACCGTTCATGTATACCGGACTTGGAGGGGCAAGAAACCCGGTTTCTGTTGATGCCCTGCAGCATGCCGAAAAAGCATCTGAATATGGGAGGATTATCGGGAAATACCTTGACAGAAGCTACAGCACCCTGATACTTGCTGAAAGCGTTCCGGGCGGCACCACTACGGCTTACCTTACCCTGAGGTCCGGAGGCCTTTCGCTTGAGACAAGCAGCAGCATGCCCGGAGATCCTCACGATCTTAAGGAGGAAATATTCAGGAAAAGCGGATCGCTGATGATCAGTTCACCGGGTGAAAGGATCAAGAAATATGGAGATTACATGATGGCCCTATCGGTATCCATAAGTTCTGAATTCAGCGGTACAATAATCTATGGTGGCGGAACGCAGATGGGCAATGTATATGATCTTGACCGCAGGATTAACGGGTATAATGACAGGCGTTACGTAAGCACAACATCATGGGTTATGAAGCACAGGCCCGGTACAATGCACGCACTCGTCCCGGATGATAAGCTTCTTGTGGCTGATCTTGACTTTTCAGGAATGGGCAGGGCTGGCCTCAGGAAATATGAGGATGGAAACGTAAGGGAAGGGGCGGGAATGGGTGCCTCTTCATATTATGCGCTTCTGGATCACCCGGAGGACGATCTCTATGCGGAGATAGAGCGAAATTATGAAAAATTTTCAACCCGCAAATAATAAGACAAAGTATTATATCTTCCAGGTATTCACTTTTCAATGTTAGGAAAAAACAATGTAAATCCCGAAGAATTAGCAGATGACGCTATAGAAAAATCAGAAAATGGAGATTATGAGGAAGCTGTCAAAAGTATAAATATGGCCATATCGTCAGTGCCAAGAAATCCGGAATATCATCTGGTAAAGGCAGATATACTTTACAGGATGGATAATTATGAAGAGGCGATGAAGGAGCTGAATTTTTCTGAATCTCTTGGAAACAGGAGCGCAAATTTATACTCACTTAAGAGCCTGTGTTTCGGTTCTATGGGCGATTATGAAAAATCTCTGGGTATGGCTGATAAAGCTATTTCCGTTGATCCGGATTATGCCTATGCTTACTATAACAGGGCGCTGGCCCTGAGGAATATGGGCAATGATAAGGAAGCTATCGACGCCTATAAGAAAGCTATTGAAAAAAATCCATCGGATGTTGATGCGCATCTGGACCTGGGGGAGATATATTACGACAACGGAGAATACAGGAGTGCCTTTATGGAAGCAAAGAATGCAATAAAATATTCCAGAGCAAATCACCGCGCGCATGATCTGAAAATCAAGTCGCTGCTCAGGCTAGGAGATGCTAAGGAGTACCTGAATGCAATGCTGGTTGCCTACAGGGATACCAAGGATGAAGAGTATATAGGAAAGCTTGTTGAGGATGTTATGCTGTTTGGCGGAGGAGAAGCAGCTGAAGGAATTGCAAAGGAATTTCTTGATAATAACAGAAAAAACCCGTATTTTAATGATCTTCTTGCAAGAGTTTATTTTGCGGAGGGAAAGAAAGAAGAATCAGAAAAACTTTACAGAGACTTCATTGCAGAGAACCACGGCATGGAGATAACAAGATACTGGATAAACTACCTTTATGATACTGAAAAATATGAAGAGGCGCTGAATGAGGCTGATGAAGGAATCAAAAAATACCCGGATGACACTTATTTCAAGGAAATGCGCTTCAATTCGCTCAGGAATTTGAACAGGCACGAGGAGGCTGTTTCCGTTATAAAGGACCTGTATGAGAAGTTTAAGGCAGTACCTGATTATGGACTCGATTATGCATCAGAGCTGGTGGTAATGAAGAAGTACGATGATGCCATATCAGTGCTTAATGATCTGCAGAAAGAATATGATGATTATAGCGAGGTATACATAGAATTCTTCAGGGTATTCAATGAGAAGGGAGATTTCGAAAGCGCCCTTAATTACGCGTCTATAGCGATGGAAAAGGCAGATGATGAGGAAACGTTACTTCACTTCCCCGAGGAGGTAATAGATGCCGGTCTTAAAGCTTCAAAAATAAAGGAGATAAGGGAATTCCTTGATGACCTGATTTCCGGGGAAGAAGAGGACAGCATGTTCCGGCTTATATATTCAAAGGACAAAGCAATTATAACCGGGGCAACAGAAGGCTATGAAAAGGGAAGTGAAGAGATGAAGGGCATATCAAAGGATAAGGATCTGGTATGCCAGGCCGTTAATGTGCATACGGAGATAGAAAATGAGAATGCGCTGAAATTCCTGAATGAATTTAAGGAGAAAGAATGCGCAGATCAGAAGGAGAATGAACAGGAGAACTGATTTTACAGATTTTCTATTTATTTTTAATTATTGAAACCATTTTGTTTGAAGCTGCGATCATTTTTGGTATAACCGATTATGGGGTGATGGTATTCCCGGGACATAGTTCAGCTAAAAAATCCGGGTCACGCATTGAGTGTGTTGAATCTTTTCCTGTATAATGACATTGAATCATAGACCCTGCTTTACGCTAATTACAGTCGAATATATTTTAAATATACGCTTAAAGATAGAAATATATAAACATTTGCGATTAACCCGGTGTGGATATAAAAGTTATAAAGGACCCTGAAGAAATTGGAAAGATGATACCCGTGATTCAATCGGCATGGAATGCCGAAAATATAGAAACCTCATTCAAGGATACAATTGCTTCAATGCGCTATCATGGTGGCATTCTTCTCGGTGCATATTCAGATGATGGTGAAATGGTAGGAATGCTGTTTTCTTACCCCGGATATAAGAACGGCAAGATATATCTCTACTCCCATATGACAGGGGTTAAATCAAACAGGAAATACCAGAATATAGGATATCAGTTGAAGATGGAACAGAGGGCCCTGGCATTGAAGATGGGGTATGATTTAATCGCCTGGACATTTGATCCCTTCAACCCGCTTAATGCGCATTTCAATATTTCAAAGATAGGATCTGTTTCAAGAACATATATAAAGAATTTTTATGGAAGAATGGAAGACGGCATAAACAGGGGCATGAGGAGCGACAGGTTAGTCGCGGAATGGTGGATCGGCAAAACATTCAATCGAAATTATGAAAATATCCGTTTTCTAAACACCATTGAGGATGGCAGGTGTAAACTTGAGGGTATAGAATATGCAGGGACTTTGGGATTTTTTATGCCCCAGAACCTTGAAGCAATGAGAATAAACCATGAACTTGAGGATGAATGGAAAAATATTGCTGCCACAACATTTAATGAGCTCTTTTCGGCCGGATACAGCATAACCGATTATGTAAAAAATAACAGTAACTATTATATTTTCAAGAAGATAGAAAATACGCCCGGTAGGGTCTTTGACAACTATGTATAAAGATAGAAGCTACCTCTGCAGTCTGGGCCGATAAAGTTTCTTTCTATTGAAAAATCTGAAAACAGGGCATCGCAGATGGACCTTCATGGATATTCGATCCTTAAATTTCATTAACTGTATAAGGACGTGGACACGTAATAATGTTTGCTTTCTTTCCCGTCAATTAGATAAACGAAATATAAAAGACGTGCCAAAATGATCAGGAAATAGGACTGCTGAATCAAAAACTAAATAAATCTGATATCAATAGCCTAAGATCAGGTGTATCTATGGCGAGAATGCATACTCGAAAAAGAGGAAAATCTGGATCTAAAAGGGTTTACGGAGAAAAACCCACATGGGTTCAGTACAGTAATGAGGAAATAATCAACACGATAGTGGATCTAAAGAAGAATGGGACCTCTGCTTCCGTGATCGGGATAAAGCTAAGGGATCAGTACGGGATACCCAGCGTAAAAGAGGTTATTGGACAGAAGATGAACAAAATACTGGCAGAAAAAGGCCTGAAGGATGAAATACCGGAGGATCTTAACAGCCTTATTAAGACGTATAATAACGTATCAAAGCATGTTAATCTTAATCCAAAGGATCAGAGCAACAAGAGGGCACGCAATCTGATAATGGCGAAAATGCTCAGGCTCGTTCGTTATTATAAAAGATCCGGGACTCTTGACGAGAAGTGGAATCTAAGCAAAGTAGTAAAATGATAAAGGATATTTTGCCATCTGATATGTTCGAGAAACTTCAGAGAGCAAAAGAATATATTTTAAAAAATAGTTATATAAAACTTGTTGTGCATTTTGATGGTGACGGAACAAGTTCCGCAATAATCCTTTCAAATGCACTCAAGCGCCTTGGAAAAGAGTTCCACCTGACATATATAAAGGATCTGAGCGAAAACGGCTTCAAAGAGACGATAAGCGATAATATATTTACCGTTTTTGCTGACGCGGGGTCGGACCAGATCAAGTATGCAGCGGAAAGATCTGATATTATAGTGCTTGATCACCATTTCTATGAAAAAACGGAAATTGCCGGCCTGAACATAAATGCAAGAGATTTCGGGTTTAACGGTACAACAGAAGCCTGCGGGGCAACTATGTCCTATGCAATGGCTCTTGTTATTGATGAGAATAACAGGGACCTGTTTCCCTTCTTTATTGCTGGCGTCATATCTGACAAGCAGGATCTTGGCGGAATATCAGGTCTTAACAGGATTCTGGTTGACAATTACGGCCCGGCCTTCAGATCCATTCATACACTTAATCTTGAAGGAAAAACACTTTCTGATGCACTTACATATTCTACCGATCCTTTTTTTAAAAACCTGACCGGCTTTCCAGAAAAGGCCGAAGAATTTCTTAAAGAAATTGGCCTGGATCCGGAAGAAAAAGTTATGGATCTGAACGAAGATGAGAAAAGGCTTCTGTCAAATTCCCTTTCCATCAGGTTGCTCGAGCAGAATGTAGGGCTGGAAGCGTTAAGATATATTGAGAGTGATCTTTTTATTTTTGAATCTATAGGCTTTACATCAAAAGAGCTGGCTTCAATAATTGATGGGAATGGAAAGATGGGAAATAATTCGATCCCGGTATTATATTTTCTTGGCCATACTGAATACGGGGATGAGATGATTAACAACTGGAAAATGTTCAAAACAAAGCTCATCGATTACACTTACCGATCTTTAAAGGATATTTTTGAGACTGAGTATGTGAGCTATTTTTATGCTCCAGAATCGGAGATGTCCGGTGCAATTTCAGGGATACTTATGCTCTATCTTACAAACCAGAAAAAAACTGTTATAGGCTTTAATGCCGGGAAGGATGATACCAAGGTATCCGGTCGCGGAACACGAAAGCTTGTCCAGAGAGGGCTAAATCTGTCGGTAGTTATGAGGGAGGCCAGTGCCAAGGTAGGTGGAAGCGGCGGCGGCCATGACATCGCGGCGGGAGCCGTCATACCAAAGGGAAGGGAAATGCAATTTTTGGAAGCTGCAAATGAAATAATAGCTGCACAGATATCCACGGGGAAAAATCTTGATGCCAGAATTTAAGGCATAATAATTGACGTTATCATGTTTTAACTATTAATGAGAATAAATAAAAATATG
>JAVRLS010000059.1:0-6283 GCA_031961205.1 Thermoplasmataceae archaeon
CGTTTCCTTGTTCCACTTGAAGCCAACTTCCGCTGCTGCCATTGATGCAAATGCGGCCATCTGCATTGCAACCGCATCGGATTCCCTTGGAAGCTGCCTTATAATGTTGATTATGTAATCCGGTATTTTGTATCCTTTTTCTATCTTCTGTCTGAATGTTTTGAGTTCACTTGCATTTGGAAGTTTTCCGTACAGGAAAAGATACTGTATCTCTTCAACGCTTCCGCCGCCGTTAACAACATCGTCAATAGAGTATCCAGCGTACATCAGGATACCTTTGTCGCCGTCTATAGTGGTCAGTTTTGTCCACTTTATGTTTACATCTTCAAGGCCTTTGCTTATTTCTTCGTTTTCTGCCATTAAAACACCTTACAGATATGTAACATGAATTGTCTTTACTTAAAATTTTGCATATGGATTACGCATGATTATAGTTCACATCGGTCATGAAAGTTTATGAAATAGAAATTATATATTTCAACATTATAAACAAATAAATGCATCTAAAATTAAATATTGTGATTTGATTCGCAGCATACCTATAAATCGATGCGATCCATATTAGAGTTTTTAGACCAGCTCTCTCTGGAAAGCAATATTCCTATGATCATCAGAATTGAAAAGGCGTACATTGAATACAGCCATGCCAGACGGAGGCCAACATAAAAACTCATCAGGTCAATGACTGAAAGGGCAAATCCTCCAACTATTGCGCCACCATTGTATGAAAAGCCTACAGCGCTTGTCCTGTAATACTTCCTGAACTGCTCAGAAAGGAAGGCCGGTAGAGTAGAGAATATCATCGCCTCAAGAAAAGCCTGTATGGAAAAAAGAATGACAAACATCTCAAGATTTGATTTTAATCCGAAAGTTATGATAAAGTAAGTGGATACCGTAAATATAATCGCGTAAATAAAAAGTGGCCTTTTCCTTCCACCGAGTGCATTCCCAAGAAGGCCGCCGCCCCAGACCCCGAACAGGGAGACCAGGTTCACGATCGTTATGGCGATGCCTATATCTGTGTTATTAAATCCCCTTATGCTCATTACCGACGGGTAGAAGCTGAATGTTGCCGTGTTGATGAAGAGAAGTCCGGTTGTTATAATGAGTGCAATGGCCATATTTCTTCGGCCTTCCCTGAAGAGTTCGATCACCGGATGCCTGGCAACGTCATGTTTCTGGAGCAGTTTCTCAAAGATCCCCGTTTCTTTTGAGTAAGATCTTATGATAACTGTCAGAATACCGGGAATGATCGCGCTTAAAAACAGTATCCTCCATCCAAACGCACCGAAATCCTTTCCAAGGGCCAGGCTAAGTCCAAGGAAGGCAAGGGATATAACAAAATAGCCTGTCCCATAACCGCTCTGGACAAAGCTCCCTATAAAGTTCCTGCTTGATGCAGGTATGCTTTCCATGGCAAGAGTTGTGCCGCCACCATATTCAGCACCCGCAAAACAGCCTTCTATGAAAAGGAAAATGAAGAGCAGCACGGGCGCGGCCACGCCAATGATCCCGTATCCCGGAATAAGCCCCTTCGAGGCAGAAAATCCAGTGAATACCATTATTGTCAGGGTAAGCATCTTCTTTCGCCCCAAACGATCTCCAAGAAAATTTCCAAGTATAAGCGAACCAAATGATCTTGCGACAGCCCCGGTTGCAAATCCCATGAAAGCCCCGAGAAGTCGGAGGGGCCCAAGTGAAGCGGGAAAGAAAACTTCTGAAATTATGGGTATTAAAAGTGCATATGCTATGGTTGTGTACCCATCGATGAGCCAGCCGCCCCATGCAGAGAAAACCTGCACCCACTGCGTTCGGTTGAGACCATAGACAGCCATAGTGAAAACTGTATGCCTATGATGTTATTAAAATATGCAACCGCATATCGATGATCAAATCAATAAGCATAATTGGAATCTGCAGTACGTGTTTGAAGACAATGATATATTTATCCATTTCACACGGGAAGAATGGTCAAAGCTCAGGGATCACATGCCAATGACTATCAGTGAAGAAGATATAGCGTTCCTGAAAGGCCTGAATGAGCCCATATCACTGCAGGAGATCGAAGCTGTTTATCTCCCTATCTCAAGGCTCCTCAACCTTCATATAAACGCACGAAAAGGGCTTTATGCTGCCAGGGACACGTTTCTTGGAACAAGATCAGAAAAAGTTCCGTACGTTATAGGAATAGCAGGCAGTGTTGCAGCTGGAAAAAGCACCACGGCCAGGGTTCTGAAAACTCTTCTGGAGAGATCTCATGAAATGCCAAGAGTCGATATAGTTACTACGGACAATTTCCTTTATCCAAATGCCGTTCTTGAATCAAGGAATATTATGGACAAAAAAGGATTCCCGGAAAGTTATGATATAAGGATGCTGATAAAATTTCTGATCGGGGTAAAATCAGGCATAAAACTGCTCAGGATTCCGGTATATTCCCATGTTGAATACGACATCGTAAAAGGGCAGTACCAGGAAATAAGGGATCCTGACGTAATAATCCTTGAGGGGCTTAACGTGCTGCAGGTCAGAAAAGACGGTACCACAAAATCAATGTACGTTTCAGATTTTCTCGATTTTTCCATATATGTGGATGCATCGATAGAATCTTTAGAAAAATGGTTCATTGAGCGGTTTCTGATCCTGAAAAGAACCTCGTTCATCGACGAGAAATCATATTTCAATAAATATGCGTCGCTCAGCAATGAAGAGGCAGTGAAAATCGCTTCAGGCATATGGAAGCAGATAAATGAGGTCAACCTGACAGAAAATATAATTTCCACAAGGGGGAGATCGCAGATCATACTCGAAAAGGATCAGGACCACAGCATAAAAAATATAATGATGAGAAAGCTTTAGGTATCCGGTACTTTCAAAAAATGAATCATGGTTTCTTAAGCATTGGAGAATAATGTTCCTTCAGTTTTTTCACCTTTGGGGATATAACGTACTTGCAGTAAGGCTGTTCACTGTTGTTTTTGTAATAGTTCCTGTGGTAATCTTCTGCAGGATAGAAAGCCGTGAATTTTTCTATCTTTGTGACTATTGGCCTATTGAATGTCTTATTATTTTCAAGGTTTTTTATAAAATTTTCAGCGATATGCTTCTGATCTTCATTCATATAAAAGATTTCAGATCGGTACTGTGTGCCAACATCTTCACCCTGCCTGTTGAGAGAAGTCGGGTCGTGCATTGAAAAAAAGAGATCAAGAATGGCGCTGAAGGATATCACAGAGGGATCGTACGTTATCCTTACAGATTCGGCGTGCCCGGTATTTCCTGTGCAGACTTCCTTATACGTTGGATTCTGCACATGGCCTCCGGAAAATCCGGATTCCACGTTAATTATTCCATTTATATCCTGAAAAATAGCTTCCATGCACCAGAAACAGCCTCCAGCCAGGACACAGGTTTCATATTTGTCGCTTTGCATTTATTATCAGCGTTGCAGTGATTTTTAAAACTTAAACTTTTTGTGGATCGAAATTTTCAATTTTTAATCAATGAATCAAATGTCATCGATATGGAGTACGACAACATTGTTCTTCCTTGAAGCGTATCTTGATAATATATAACTTGCCGGTGCCTATCTTAAGTTACCATATGCCTATCTTATTCAAACGATCGATGGAGATTATAAAAAGCGGGCTAGCCTTTAGCTGATCCCAAAGCATTCTTTACATATCTATGATCCATCGAATAAGAATCCTGGCAGATCCATATTTTGGGATACGCTTTAAGACGCATTCTAAAGGTTTGCATCATAAATGGGATAAATCTGGACAAAATTTCACATCACGCATTTTTTTAAAAATTCAGCCATGATTTTCATTTGTGTGATGTTTCATAAATCTTTTTATAATAACCTGTCATACTATTATGCTGTCATAATGTATTATATCATAGACACTTCTGCCATAATTTCGCGGAACCTGAATCTGCTTTCAGGCAATCTTATATTCCCGGCGAGTGTCATTAATGAAATCAAGAAAGGCAAGCTTAAGTACGCCCTTGATTCCGTGTGGGGCCTTATCAAGGTAGAGGAACCAAAACAGGATTTTTTAAAGATAGTTAATGAAACTGCACTGCTTACTGGAGACATAATGAATCTGAGCGATACAGATAAAGACGTTATAGCCATTGCCTATGAATATGGTGGTGTAATTGTTTCTGACGACTATTCCATACAGAATGTTGCTTCTGCGCTGAATATAAAATATGTGAATGCCAATATAAAAAGTATAAACAAGCAGATTAAATGGGAGTTCAGATGCACCGGATGCAAAAAGATTTTTGATAAGCCGGTAAAGCAGTGTGATATATGCGGACACAATGTTAAGCGGTACTATGACAAAGATAAATCCCTTATAAAAAGAGTATAATAATATTGCGTATTATTAAATCTCGATTTGATACTGTTCTATTTATAGAAACGTATTATTTGGCCTTATCAAATGGATCGTATTCCAGACGTGGTTCAGTTTATGCGGAACCTTTCTCCCAAAGATATGATGCTTTCGTTTCTCTTTGATCTTTCAAAATTTTCTATCTCTATTTTTCTCAGCTGTTTTCTTACGATCTTTCCGCTTATAGTTTTCGGCAGGTCGGTCACAAACTCTATCTCCCTGGGCTTCTGATAAGCAGGGGCATGGTTGCGCACATAACTGCTAAGTTCCTCAGCCAGATCATATGATGGCCGGTAGCCCTTTTTCAGAATTACATATGCTTTGACAAGATCTCCACGAACAGGGTCAGGAGTGCCTACTACTGCGGATTCTGCAACTGCGTAATGGGTAAGCAGTACAGATTCAACTTCAAACGGCCCGATCCTGTAATCAGATGATTTTATAACATCATCAGCACGTGAAACAAACCAGACATAGCCATCGCTATCAATGTATCCTTCATCGCCGGTGTAGTAGTACCCGTTCCTGAATCTTTCCAAATTTAATTTCTCATCATTCATATATCCTCTAAAAAGGCCTTCAGGAATTCTTTTTATATCCACTGCTATAAATCCTACTTTTCCACTTTCAAGAATATTTCCATCATTATCAACTATGCGTATCCTGTATGGTTCAATAGGTTTTCCAACGGATCCCTCCTTTACCATTTCCGGATCGACATTTCCTATCATAAGTGTGCTTTCGGACTGGCCGTATCCGTCCTTTATCCTCACGCCTGTTTCGCGTTCCCAGCGGTTAATTATTTCCGGATTTAGTGGTTCACCTGCGGATGATGCTTTCTTCAATTTGAGCTTTAGACCTGATATATCCTCAAGCAAAAACATCCTCCAGACAGTAGGCGGCGCGCACAGACTCGTAATGTTAAACTTCTGCATTGCGTTAAGCGCCTCTCTGGCGTTGAATTTCCCGTAATAAAGGTTGAATGCAGTTGCACCGGCAATAAAAGGCGAATAATACGATGACCATGCCCATTTGGCCCATCCCGGGCTGCTTATGTTCCAGTGAATATCGTTTTTATTTAAGCCAAGCCACTTTACTGTTGTTTTGTGGCCAGAGGGATACGAATCGTCATGTACAACCATTTTAGGTTTTCCTTCGGTTCCAGACGTGAAAAAAATAACATGTTCGTCACGTCTTTCGTCGTAGAAACTGCCCATGGTATCGGCCTGATCTTCTATGGAAGATACTGTAGCAGGGTCATCCACATCTATAACCTTTAAGCTCTCATCATGTATCTTTTCTCTTGAGCTTTTATCCACGAAAATTGCAGATGGCCTGACTGCAGATATTCTGTAATTGATGTCTGCTTCGGTCAGTATGGTTGCAGCCGGTGAATACGTAGATCCAATAGCTATAGAAGCTGTTATGACATGATAGACTTCAGGGGAATTATTCATAAACACGATTATGCGGTTGCCGCTCCTGATACCATTTGAAAGCATATAATTTGCATATTTATAGGATTTCTTCAGCATATCGGAATATGTTTCCTGAGATTCTATTCCGTTACTGGAAGCAAATATTATGGCATTTTTTCTTTTGTTATTTCCCGCAATAACGTCTCTCACGAAATTATAGCCCATAATGTAACAATTTATAACCATATATAATTCTTTCCAATAACAAATATTTCTTTTATGTTTTGTATATTCTACTATAAATGTAAATAACTTGTTATAAAAATGCTCAGATGAATATTCAGGAATTTACAGAATTTTAAATGGCATAACTGAAAAAACCATGTGAGTCATATTTGTGAAACGTTTATTTTTCATAGCTGCTGAAAGCCTTTACACGTATCGTTATTCGGGCGCTAA
>JAVRLS010000060.1:0-6198 GCA_031961205.1 Thermoplasmataceae archaeon
CATTATAACTATAGTCTACAGTTATAATAACCGAACCGGTCTGTGGCGTTAGAGCATAACTAAGACCTGCCATGGATGACAGGGCCATAATAGAAATCAAAGCAATGGCAATAATGGATCTATTCAATAGCATCTCCTCTTTTAACCGCTAAACAAAACTTTTCTTATAAATATTATGGTCATTCACCCCTTAACAACGGCAAGTGGTACCATCCTGGCAACGGGATCGGCCAGATGTGCCCCGGAAACTGCCCTTATTACCTCATCTATGTCCTTATAGCTTTCAGGAGCTTCCTCCGACAGAACCCGCCTTGAAGCGGAATGCGCATAAACATTCTTATTCTTCAGATCGTCTTCAACAACAGCCGAGTATTCCTTCACGGCCTTTGATCTGCTCAGCCTTCTTCCTGCACCATGGCAGCTGGTCCCGAAAGATTTTCCCATATTTTCTGCGTTTCCTGTCATCACGTATGAAGCCGTTCCCATGCTTCCCGGTATGAGAACGGGCTGTCCTGTGCTTTCGAATATCCCCCCTATTTTTCCACGTGGAAAAGCTCTTGTGGCCCCTTTCCTGTGAACCATCAGCTTCATCAATTTTCCGTCTACATCGTGGTATTCCTCCTTGGCGATATTATGTGCAAGACTGTAAAGAAGTTTGAGATCCGAACCTGTTTCTTTTCTGAATATTTCCCTTATCCTGCTTATTATCAGTTCCCTGTTGACGAAGGCAAAATTTGCAGCAGCTTTCATGGCTGAGATATATTTAGATCCGATCCCTGAATTTATATAGGCGGATGTGAGCTGCATATCTCCAGTTTTAATTGCTTCAGGGGATTCATTCAGCATCTTCATGTAATCTGTTGCGACCTGGTGGCCCAGGCCCCTGGAACCGGTATGTATCATAACAGTTACCTCATCCTTGAAAAGCCCGAATTTTTCTGATATAACCGGATCGAATATGTCGCTTACTCTCTGGATTTCAAGAAAATGATTGCCAGCACCGAGTGTGGCTATCTGGTTCATTCCCCTGTCAATTGCGTTCTTTGATACATAATCATGCGATGTTTCAAGGAATCCTGAATCTTCTGTGTGCTGTATATCGTTTTGATCACCGTAACCTTTTTCAACCGCCCACTTCAGCCCGTTCGACAGTATATCGATCATGTCGTTCCTGCTCACGCTTATTCCCTTTCTGGATGTCAACCCGCTTGGAACGATCTCAAAAATCTTATCAGTAATATCCTTCAGATGGCTTTTAATGCTTTCGTAACCAATACCTGATGTGAGTATCGCAACACCACAGTTTATATCGTATCCAACGCCCCCCGGGGATATTATACCCGTTTCGTAGTCAAAAGCGGCAACGCCACCGATAGGGAACCCGTAGCCAAGATGTATGTCAGGCATGGCCAGTGAGGCCTTTACTATGCCTGGCAGGCGAGCAACATTTATGACCTGGCCTATGGAACCGTCCTGGTAAGTTTGATCCATGAGTTTTTCGCTGGAATATATTATGCCAGGAACGTTCATCTCGCCTTCCTTTTCGATCATGTATGTAAATTCATCAACTTTTCGAATCTTCACGTCGGGGCATATTGAATGATAGCATAAATGTTTGAGTAACACATGTTATATAGCCCTTTAAAATGAAATGCAAATGAAGGAGATTAAGATCGAAGACCTTGATCATGATACTGCGTTTAAGGTAAGGCTTGAAATAGCCCTTCTGGAGAATGCCAGGAGAATAAGGGACCAGTCCATGCATCCGGACCGGTTTGCAGAATACATTGCATCAAGATCGCAGAAGATCTCCGAACTTCTGGGTATAAAGGGAAGCTTTGAGATCAGCGAAAATGGAAAGATTATTTTCACAAAATAAGGAGGATGCCGGATTTTCGTTTCTGTCCAGACCCGCCCTTGCAGGATATGAAGAGTTAATAATTTCAATTCTTCACATGGTATATACAGTAAAAGCGTATCTCTTGAACAGACTAAAATCTGTCAGATCCAGAATAATAGGCAGTCAAATCGTAATTGAAATTCTCCAATTCTGCTTTTGATGCTGAAATCATGAAATATTTTTCAGGCGTTATTTTCTCTGTGAATACACTTATCGGAGGCCCCTTACAAATTGTACTGATGTCACAGGATATTAACGAAAATTTGATGCCCTCAAAATAAAAATAAAAATATATGCTAGCATGTCATACGGGATCATGAAGGAATATTCTATTTTCAGAGAAGTTGAAAATGATGTTGAAACGTTAAACAGGCACATAGCTGTGATAAAGGTACTGCTCAGGGAACAGCCCATAGGGATAATAAAGCTGTCCCAGGAGACGGGCATACCTGAGCACAAGATCCGGTATTCCCTTAGAATCCTGGAACAGGAAAACATAATATCTCCTTCCAGGGAAGGTGCCATACTGACGCCGGAATTCATTGAGAACAAGGAAAGGATAATAACAGATGCAAAAAAGATGATGGATGACATACAAAAGATATATGATGATGTAAAGGCCACTTTCGAAAAGAAATGATTAATTAGCTGAATTACATATTTTTCTTGATGTTTCATGCTCTGGAAAAAACCCCCGGAACCGGTTCACGAGTATGTGGTCAGGAAGGCTGATCCCTCGGACGCTTCCGGGATAATAAACTGCATGCAAAGCGTGATGGATGAGAGGATATACCTTGTGAGTGAATATTATCTGCTTACGGAGAGGGGCCAGCAGGAAAGGATCAAAAATCTTGATGACCTCACGCTTGTATGCGCGCTTGAAAAGAAGATAGTCGGTGTGCTGACGGTTCAGAGAGGCATATACAAGAAGAACAGGCATACGGCAACGCTTGGCATCGCTGTTATGGCCGGGCACCGGCATAAGGGCCTTGGCACAAGAATGATAAATGAGACTATACTCTGGTGCGAGGAACAGGGAATCCAGAAACTGAACCTTGAAGTGTTCTCCACCAATTCCAATGCAATAGAAGCTTACAGGAAGATTGGATTCAAAATTGAGGGATCGAGGCGAAAACAGTTTATTATAAACGATCAGTACGTGGATGACGTCCTGATGACTTACTTTGTTGACAAATCCATAGATGTGGACTGAGGAGTATGTACGAACATATTACTTTCAACTATTCCTTGTTTTCAGGTAATCGGTTATCATGTATTCTATCCTTTCTTCCAGGTATACCGGGATGCTTATTTTTCTGGCCTTTATTTCGCTGTAATATCCGCTCAGTCTTATTGACAGCCTCTGCATGTCAAGAAGATTTTCATACAGTGAATAATTGATGGAACTGTACTCCCCGTTAAGGGATGATTTTTTGGAGAGGAGTACGATATAATTTTCGTACGATTCTATTGCATCGTCTATGGTATCGGCAAAATCCCGGTAATTTTCCTCTATTGATTTGATTTCTTCCCCTGTCAGGTTGCAGAAGCGCTTGAGTTTTTCAATTTTTTCCATTGGTTATCTCCTCCAGGAAACTTATGATGGCCTCTATTTCTTTCCTATCATCATAGATTTTTTTCAGCCTCAGGGAATTGCTTTTAACTATTGAATCCATCTTTTCTATATCATGCTTCAAATTGAGCGAGACTGCATTATAATAATTCTTTTCCTTCATTATCTTGCTTATTATTTCATTCCTGTCAGCCATGCCATTTGTATAACGATACTCCGTATATGTTTTAGCCTGGAAAAGCATATTTTTATCCTTCTGCACATGTACCTGAAAATTTTATCAGCTTGTATTTTTACATTAAAATATAAAAATAGCCGTTTTCCGGATTATTTGATCGAAGCGTTAATGGCAAAAAATCCAGCATGAATTTAGCAATATTATATTTGAAAATATTAAATCCTTGTAATTGTTACGTTTTACATATGAAAACGATGATCTGGAATATAGACTATTTTTGCAACCTGAAATGCAAGAGTTGCAATGCCTGGCAGGGCAAGATATTTTTTCCTGAGGATCTTATAGATAAGCACATAGAAGAGATGAAAAAGAACGGTGTAAAGATCGTTTCAGTTACCGGTGGAGAGCCTACACTTAACAGATCCGTTGTTGATATTGTGAGAAAGCTGAAAGAACATCACTTCATTACACACATTGCGACAAACGGCACAAATCCATATACGCTGAGAAAGCTGTACAGATATCTTGATGCAGTTACTATCTCACTTGACAGCAATATTCCGGAGGAACACAACGAGTACAGGGGACTCAAGATATTTGACACTGTTGTTTCAACTATAAAGGAAGCAAAGAACAGCGTGCATATAGTGACGGCAAATATGCTTGTCACAAATTTTAATTATTTCAAGGTCGGCCAGATCGCCGATTACGCAAATAATGAGCTTGGCGTGCCCCTTTCAATGTGCTTTCCGGAGCAGGATGCCTATTATTTCAAGGATTTCCAGGTTTCAAACGACATGATAAGGCAGGCCTTCAAGTACGCTTATGACAATTACGGCAAACACGCCTTCGGGAATATGCGTACTTATTATAAAGAAGCCGTTGAATATATTGACGGAAAATCGTCCCTTCAGTGCACGGCGGGACAGGAAACATTCTATACAGACTACAGGGGAAAGGTGCATCCATGCTTTGAGCACGTGGAAGTCGTTCTGAACAAAAAGAGCGAGTGGGAAACTTACGACAACCACTGCAACAAATGCTTCACTGAATGCTTCCTTGAACCGTCCATACACAGGGATTTTGAAGCGGCTTCACTTATTGGAAAAATATGGTGGTTCAATCATATAAAGAAAAGATCCATAAAATACATAGATATGAGAAAGCCAAAAAATATACCATCATAAACATTTATTATTGATACGGCAGACCCTGCTTCTTTATGCGGCAAGTTTCTAGAAGCCCTGATTCGATCTCATGATTATCCGTGAATAAACTTCCGCTGTATTTCAATTCAGGTAATATCTGTTTCAGGGATTATTATGATGTCAAACCGGGATGGATCAAATAAATAAGCTAACTTACCTGTAATTTTCGATATTATCCGCCATGGTTTTTTCAAACTGGAGCGCATAAGAATCGATCTCATCTATCTCTTCAAGGGTTTTTTCCATATTTGAATGATCGGATTGATGCCATAATCTGATGATATCCTCCTGATACCCGTTTAAGATATCCTCAATCCGCCTGTAACTCTTTGAACTGATTCCAGACAGTAATCCGTGAATGGCGTCTGATTGTTTCCAGTAGCTTTCTCCGTAATTTATTCCAACCGCTTCGCCATTGGAAATTATCACAGGCTTGTAAAGGGACATGCACGGATTCGGTGAAAACGTGATCCAGCTTTCCATTCTGCCCGCCTGGATGGTGAATACCATGGAATTTGCTGTTTGAAACGGCCTGGAGAAACCGCGGGAGTGCATGCATATGTCTGCGTTCGTGCATTTTGCGGGTGAAAATGGATCAACTTCATGACTCCTCATGAATGACATGAATGCTTCCAGATCCTTGATTTTTCCCCTTTCGCCAAGGAATTCAGACGATTTTGAAAGCCTGCTGCCGCCCCTTCCGAGATGCGTATAAAATTTCCTTATTCCCGGGTTAAAATTGGATCCGGCACTTGATGTTTCGAATCCAAATGGGACATTTGATATAGAAGCCATATTAGCCTGCTTTTCATACAAGCAGGTCTTTCCAGAAGTTTCCAGCACGTAGATTTCGTTTTTATCTGCCACAAGATACAGGTCATCATAGTACTCTTTTTTATGCTGGCTGTTGGATCCATCTATTCCATAATTCTCAACATACCTGGCCATAACATCAACCATTTCTCTGGAGGTCCGGCTTTCCTCCAGGCCCAGCCTGAGCAGATCCATGCCCGTCATTCCACTTCTGTGGAATCTTCTCTTCGTGAATACGGCTTCATTTCCAGCCACAACACCATATTCATTGAATCCCATTTCTGCTCCCCACATCCATGATGGCCTTGAAATAACGGTGCCTGCGGCTTCTCCTGACGTCTCTGCTTCTATATAGGTCATTTTCGTGATCTTGCTGTGTGTTCCTGCTTTGTTGTATTCGACGATCTGTGACTCCCCGGGATGCCTGTCGCTGTTCTTTGCAAATATCAGGCTCTTTTCCCCGCCAAGTAACGCCAGCGTATCACACATTGCGTTGAAGATGCATTTGTAGATATAAAATTTATAC
>JAVRLS010000061.1:0-6113 GCA_031961205.1 Thermoplasmataceae archaeon
TAATGGGGCTGACCGGATTTGAACCGGTGACCTCTCGGTTATCAGCCGAGTGCTATAACCGTGCTAAGCTACAACCCCTGCGTGTTTTAGGTAATGTGTTACATATTTATTACATTTTCCTGTGTCCTTCTTTTTTTAAGATGCTTTTCCTCTCAGGATCTTCTGAATTTTTAAGATTCAGGAGTTCCATGCAGGTTGCACATATCTTCTGGGTGGTTGGTGCTCCGCATATCTCGCATTTTCCCATCTTTATATCATTCTTATATCCAGCTGAATTTTCACGGACCTCATCAAGGAACTTTAACAGCGAGAATTTTGTGCTTGGATTCTCCTCACTCAACCTGTTTACGACATCCCTGAATATGTTTCTCTGGGCCCGGCCGTAATAGGGACACCAGCTGCTATCGAATGGAATTCCATTAGCATACGCATAAAGAAGGACCTCTTTTTCTGGAATTGATCTAAGGGGCGCGATCCTTCTTACAAGCCCTTCCTTTACGTCTCTCTGTGGCGACATCCTCATCATCCTCTCAAAATCTCCCTTTGCTACATTCATCAGGATAGACTGGCTGTAATCATCCAGGTTGAGCCCGAGAGCAACGTAATCTGCATTCTGTAGTGAAGCCATCATGTTTATAAGATTCCTCCTCATAGGCCCGCAGTAGGAACAGGGGATCTTCTTGTTATCCCTGATCACAACTTCATCAAGGGTGATGCCATATTTTTCCTTGAAGCTTATAACCTCATGATCTATCCCTAGATCACTGCACAATTTCCTCGCATTTTCAAGACCCGATTCACGGTATCCCTCAATACCCTCATCGACTGTAAAAGCGTGAATTCTAACATTCCTCCTGTTGCCCAGTATTTTGTGTATAAGGTAGAGCGTGGTGGAGCTATCCTTCCCGCCTGAAAGAGCCACAGATATATTAACAATATCGCTGTTTAGATCTATCTGGGACCGGAGATCTTTTTTAGCTCTTTTTTCGACCATTTCGTTAAAGTGTTTTTTGCAGAGGTAAAGACCGTTATATTTCGCAAAATATATCGCTTTGTCATTGCATTTTGAGCATTTCATGACAGATCCCCCATGATATACTGGGATATAAGTAAATTACATATCTGCGGATCATTTTTCAATAGAATCGAAATGGCCACAGGTATTTTCAGATCATGGAGAGATGAAATCTCCTCAATTGTGCAACAATTTATGCTTTTATTTTAAGGACATTTTACCTCAAAATATATGTAATATATTTCATTCATTTATATTTAAAAATATTTCAATGCAATAAAGTAGAAATATTATCATGTCATGGAAAATCATGGAATCTGAAAAATCTGTATTGCCAACCGGGGAAACGTACAATCCTGATCTTAATCTCTATAGGAAAACGTATCAGGAATCTTTAAAGAATCCGGATGAGTTCTGGTCCAAAAATGCGGAAATCCTGACATGGTACAGAAAATGGGATAAAGTACTGGATGATTCAAAAAAACCATTCTACAGGTGGTTTACAGGCGGAAAACTTAACATGTCATATAACTGCATTGACAGGCATATAGAACAGCACAGGCGAAACAAAGCCGCTTATATATGGGTAGGTGAAAATGGCGATGAAAAGATCGTTACGTACGACGGTCTCTTCAGGCGCGTGAACAATTTTGCAAAGGCGTTGCAGAATCTTGGCGTAAAGAAAGGAGACCGGATCGTTATTTATCTGCCGATGATACTGGAGGCCCCGGTTGCAATGCTGGCTGCAGCGAGGATAGGCGCGGTATTTTCATTCGTATTTGCCGGTTTCGGAGCAGGAGCGCTTGCTGAAAGGATAAATGATTCAAAGGCCGTTCTCCTTATAACTGCAGATGGCGGATTCAGGAACGGCAAAGTTGTGGAACTCAAGAAAATAGCGGATGATGCCATGGAAATGACCTCTACGGTGAGAAATGTAATAGTGGTTAAACACGCCGGAAACCAGGTGGAGATGGATGAAGATCGCGATATATGGTATCATGAGGTTGTCGGCGATTCATATGCATATGTAGAGCCAGAAAAAATGGATGCAAATGATCCTCTTTTCATACTGTATACCTCGGGCACTACGGGAAAGCCAAAGGGTGCAGTTCACAGCACCGGGGGATACGGGGTATGGGTTGCTAACACGCTTAAATGGGCGTTCAATCCCGATGAAGATGACAGATGGTGGTGTGCGGCCGATATAGGGTGGATAACAGGCCACAGTTACATAGTGTTTGCTCCCCTTATAATGGGCCTTACCAGCATTATATATGAGGGTTCGATAACGTATCCTGAACCGGACAGGGTATGGGAAATAATTGAAAAATACAGGGTGAACATATTATACACTTCACCCACGGCAATAAGGATGATTATGAAATTTGGAGACAGGTATCCAAAGAAGCATGACCTTTCAACGTTAAAGGTGCTGGGAACCGTCGGAGAGCCAATAAATCCTTCTGCATGGAGGTGGTACTACGATACCATCGGTAATTCAAAATGCCCGATAATAGATACGTACTGGCAGACAGAAACCGGTGGATTCATGATAGCACCGCAGAGGGAACTGGGATTGCCACCGCTGAAACCCGGATCTGCAACCTTTCCGTTGCCCGGTGTGGATCCGGCAATACTTAACGATAATGGAGACGAGGTAAAGGAGAACGAAAAGGGGTATATCGTTTTCAAGCGGCCATGGCCTGGAATGCTGATGACGGTCAATAACGATGATGAGAGGTATGCCCGAACTTACTTCTCCAAGTTCAATGGCTATTACTTCTGCGGAGACTATGCGATAAAAGATAATGATGGATACTACTGGCTTCTCGGTAGATCAGATGAAGTCCTGAATGTTGCAGGGCACCGCCTTGGAACGATCGAAGTTGAGGACGCCATAGTCTCTACCGGCCTGGCTGTAGAAGCGGCCGCGTTTGGAAAACCGGATCCTGTTAAGGGAGAGATAATAGCAGCTTTCATAGTTTCGAGGGATTCGAATGAGGACAATGGCCAGATAATATCCGAAATTCGGAAAAGGATACGCAGTGATTTAGGCCCCATATATGTGCCGGAAGAAATGCACCTTGTCAGGCTTCTGCCAAAAACCAGAAGCGGAAAGATAATGAGGAGGGTTGTCAGGGCAGTGGCCCTCGATCAGGTGCCCGGAGATCTGAGTACGCTTGAAGATTCATCTTCAGTAGACGAGATAAAAAGTGCAATAGAGGCTTTCAAGAGAGAGGTAAACGGGGGCGAGTAAATTTGGAAAACACTCTTTTCTCAAAGGCGCTATCAGCTGATCCTGCACCGCTCGGGCTGGCCGGGTTCGCCTTCACCACATTTTTATTGAGTTTCGTGAATGCTGGCCTGATACCAAAAACGGGCACAAATGTTGTCATTCCCCTTGCACTTGCCTATGGGGGCCTGGCACAGCTGATTGCCGGATCCTGGGAGATGAGGCGTGGAAATACTTTTGGCTTTACGGCATTCACAAGTTACGGATCTTTCTGGATGTTCTACGCCCTGATGATTCTGCTTGCAAATATGCACATAACGGGGGTTCTTCCCGGTATTGCTGTTGGATGGGCACTTATACTCTGGGGAATCTTCACGCTTTATATGTGGGGAGGCGCGATGATGTCCCCGCTGTCCCTTAATCTTACATTCCTGTTTCTCTGGGTTACATTTATAGTTCTTGGAATAGGATCGATATATTCATCCGCTGGAATAACGCATGCCGGAGGATACCTTGGAATTCTTTCAGCTTTCTTTGCGGCATATACAAGCTTTGCCATAATAATAAACACTTCCAGGCCGGGCACTATACCAACTGGCCCGGTGATGATAACAGAAAAGAAATCGAAATGAGAACAGCAAAGGGTGTTAAAAATATTTCATATATTTTTACATTATTCATCAAACAGAAATTTTTTCAGCCGGATTTATTTTTGTCAGATCAAGAAAAGCTTTTATCATAATCGTAAAGGCAGCGCTGGGGGGGAGATTTGAACTCCCGAACTCATAAGAGTACAGGTTTTCCAGACCTGCGCCCTACCGGGCTAGGCTACCCCAGCTCAAGCCAACGGCAAAGGTTAATGATTAAATTGTATATTAATATTCATTGCTTTGATCACATTTTCTGCATACCCGGGTTGTCAGTGATTCATTCCAGGTGATTCCTTAATGTAACGTTTTTACCATTTACAACGAAAGATTCAATATTTTATTCATTCCTTTAAAAAAAGATAATAACATGTATCCTATTGGGCATAAAGGGTGATAGATATTAAAATACTTGTTAACTGTGCGCTTCCATACGCGAACGGCCCCCTGCACGTCGGGCATATAGCGGGTGCTTATATGGGCGCCGATATATTTGTCAGGTTCCAGAGGATGATGGGAAATGAAGTCCTGTACGTTTCGGGAACAGATGAATACGGTACTCCTATAACGGTCAGGGCCGATAAAGAAGGCATTTCCCCGAAAGAAATCGCTGACAAATACCACGAAGAATTTATCAGGACGTTCAAAAATCTTGACATAAATTTTGATATATTCACAAGAACAACTTACGAAGAACATGCAAAAATTGTCGGAGATTTTTTTCTAGATCTTTATAATAAAGGATTTATTTCAAAAGGAACAATGATATCACCGTACTGCAAGAAGATTGGCCGTTTCATGCCTGACCGCTATATAGAGGGAAAATGCCCCTACTGTGGATATGAAAATGCCAGGGGTGATCAGTGCGACAACTGCGGCAGGACGCTGGATCCCCAGGAACTCATAAATCCAGTATGTATCCTGAGCGGAGAGAGACCTGAATTCAGGGAAACGGAACACTTCTTCCTGAGACTCGATCTGTTCCAGGAAAAATTGCTGGAATGGCTCGGCACAAAAAAATTCTGGAAACCAAATGTGCTGGAATACACAAAGAATTTCATATCATCCGGATTAAAAGAACGTGCCATAACCAGGGATATAGACTGGGGCGTGAAGATACCACTTCCCGGTTACGAACATAAAAGGATATATGTATGGTTTGAGGCCCTGATAGGATACATTTCAGGCGCAGCAATTCTTTCCAATGAAAGAGGCAAGCCGGATTACTGGAAAGAGTTTTACTTCAATAAAGATGTGCCCAGCTATTATTTCATAGGAAAGGACAATATACCGTTTCACAGCATAATATGGCCCGCTATGTTGATGGGCCGTGAAGGAATAAATCTGCCTTACGATATACCGGCAAATGAATACCTCACGTTCAAGGGAGAACAGTTCTCAAAGAGCAGGGGTGTCGGATATTCTGTCGACGATTTACTGCGGATCGTGGACAAAGACTATCTGCGCTTTTATGTGGCATCGATTCTTCCTGAGACGGGCGATTCGGATTTTTCCCTTGAAAACCTTGCAGACGTGGTCAATTCGGATCTTATAGATAAATACGGGAATTTTGTGCACAGAACACTGTCATTCATAAACAAATACAACATGAGGATAAGGGTGCCGGAAAGAATCGAAGATAAGGATCCCATTGAATATGCAGAAAGAATACTTTCAGACTACATTTCAAGCCTTGAAGGCGTCAAGGTTAAAAAGGCCCTTTCAAGCTGGCTGGAACTTGTAATTTACTCAAACGTTTTCTTCAACAGGTCCGAGCCATGGAAACTTGTAAAGAGTGATCCTGATGCATGCAACGAAAAGATGTATATCTCCCTCCGTCTGATACAGTTTCTGACCGCAATGATACATCCCTATGTGCCGGCCTCGTCAGAAAAGATATGGGCGTTGCTTGGCCTGGATCACGGGATAGAGGATTCGCTGAAACATATAAAAGAGGTGGCCGACTTTAAAATAGGCTTTTCCGAACCCCCATTCCAGAAGATAGAACCGGGTTCTTTAAATCTTTGAAATTCCGATTTTTAATTTAAAAGTTTTGAACTTTTATTTATTGTAATCGGAATAACATCATTTTCAAATTCTATTGTTGCGATATCCACAGGGTCTATGATGTGCTTGGGAACATCTATAACTACCGGGGCCCCCATCGCAATTTGCAAAGCGCGAGCGCCTATAATCCTGGCTTTTTCAAATTTAGTAT
>JAVRLS010000062.1:0-6007 GCA_031961205.1 Thermoplasmataceae archaeon
TCTGCATATATCATGTATTTGGCTGCTAATCACAAAAAGTGGCCTTCGCGATTAAAAAACCTTCTGAATCCTTTAATTTCATACACTACCAGAATGATTTCGGCAAAGAGTGTTGCCAGTAAAACGTAAATGGCAAATATGTCCACGTGAAATATCGTAGAGTATATGCCCTCGTAGAATTGAAGATCCGGAATATATGTATATAAAAATCCCACAACAACAACATCAAAAAAAACTGAACCGAGAAGATAGAACCCGCGAAGAAAATCTCCGAAGACATATTCTATCTTCTCCTTTCCATTAAGTGTCCTTTCCTTTATCTCAGCATCTTCTTCTTCCTTTTCAGTTATTTGCACTTGGCGCATTCTCTAACTCCACTTTTGCTGGCTCCTCATAAAGAAGGCATGAAACGTAATGCCCTTTCTTTGCTTCAATGAGCTTTGGCACGTCAGGTTCTATCATCGTTATAACCAGCGACTTGTTGTCAGATTCCCATGAGATGCTTTCAATAGCCTTGTACATGACACCCCGGTTTCCAAGAGATTCCTTATCGATGATCCCCTTCAGCACATCCAGGACATGACCTGGATTCTGTACAACGTTGGTGAACCTGATGTAAAGCTTGTTTTCGTCCTCAGAAACCACAATCTTTGCTATCTCCGGTATTGCCTCGGCCTCCGGGTTTCTGTAAACGTCCATAATCTCCCTGATCGGCTCTGAAATATCACGCGGCGACCATCCACAGTTCTTCATGGCTACCGGGCATCTTGCATGGAAGTAGCAACCCTTTGGCGGATTTACAGGGCTCGGTATTTCTCCTTCGAGCACGACACGCTGCCTTTTGATATTTGGATCCGGTACGGGTATAGCGGACATGAGCGCCTTGGTATAAGGATGGAGCATATCGGTAAACAGTTCGTGGGTTCCGCCTATCTCCACTATTTTTCCCAGATACATGACGATAACCCTATCGGACATGCTTCTGATAACGTTCAGATGATGGGATATGAAAAGATACGTTATATTGTGCTTCTGCTGTATGTCCTTCAGCATGTTTAATATCTGCGCCTGAACTGATACATCCAGTGCTGATGTTGGTTCATCAAGCACAAGCAAGTCCGGCTCTATCGATATCGCGCGTGCTATTCCAATTCTCTGTCTCTGGCCACCGCTGAACTCGTGGGGGAACCTGTACAGATGATCTTCACTCAGCCCTATTTCTTTTATAAGGCTCTTCTCTTTTTCCATGATCTCTTCCCTTGACATTTTTGTCAGGAGACTCATTGGCTCAGCTATTATGTCCTTTATCAGCTTTCTCGGATCAAGTGATGAAAAAGGGTCCTGAAAAACAGGTTGCATGAATTTTCTGTATTTCCTGATCTCCCTGGGTTTCATGTTTGTAAGGGAATACTTCTTCCTGAGCGGATCCAGTTCATCAAGTATCCTGGAGATTTCCTGCTTGTCGCTTTCACTCTTGTTCTTTTTTGCCTGGAGCCTGTAGACTTTTTCTTCAAGATCTCTTATATTTTTCATCTTGTCCTGCTCGAGCTCGAAATATATATGGCCTTCGGTGGCATGTATAAGCTGGAGTATGGTACGCCCAAGAGTTGTCTTTCCGCATCCTGTTTCTCCGACAATTCCTATAGTTTCTCCTTTTCTTACGGTGAATGTTACGTCATCAACCGCCTTGACATATCCCAGGTTTCGCCCCAGCCCGTTTGGAATATCAAAATATTTCTTTACATGTGATACATACAGTATAATATTATCATCCATTTCAGTTCGCCCCTTTATTATTGTCAGAGAACAGGAAACATGCAACTTTATGATTATTTCCAATATCAACAAGCTTCGGTTTTTCCTTATCGCAGATATCCATCCTGAAAGGGCACCTTGGATTGAACCGGCACCCAGTTGGTGGTGTTATAAGATTTGGAACTGATCCTTTTATAGATTCAAGTTTTTCAAATTTATCAACTGTAACATCAGGCCTTGGTATTGATTTCAGAAGACCCATTGTGTAAGGATGCTTAGGATTTTTAAATATCTCCTTCACATCAGCCTCTTCAACTATATTTCCTGCATACATTACTGCCACACGGTTGCACATTTCAGCTATGACGGCAAGGTCATGCGTTATGAACAGGATTGATGTTTTCGTTACCCTGTTGAGATCTCTCATAATATCCAGAATCTGGGCCTGAGTCGTAACATCAAGCGCTGTAGTAGGTTCATCGGCAATAAGAACCTTCGGATTTGATGAAAGAGCCATAGCTATCATGGACCGCTGAAGCATACCTCCGCTTAATTCGTGGGGATAGGAATCTATCACCCTTTCTGGACCTGCAATGTTTACAAGTTTCAGGAGCTCCATGGCTCTTCTTCTCGCAGCTTTTTTGAATGGCTCCTCTATCCTTCTTCCAACAAATCTCTTTATAAGCCGGTAGCTTAAGAATTTTGAATTAATATATGACTGTGTCTTTTTAATCTGGTTCTGTAAATCCCTTATTGCGGATGCATCATTCCTTATTTCTGCTTCGGAAAGTTTCAGCGATAGTTCAAAGAGAAGATTGTTGTATTTCTCATAATCTCTTTCCATTTCTATATATTTAAGCTTGACACCTGTTTTCTGTTCCTTCATAAGGTTTATGAGTTCTGTCCTCTCATTAGAGCTGTTTCTTTCGATTATCTCAAGTATTCCCTCCTCAGTTTCCGGGACTCCGTATATGCGGGTCCATTCATTTATAAACTGCCTTGTTTCCAGTACTGTTTTCTTGCTCTTTGCCTCCTTGATCATATTATCTATGTCTGTATCGCTCATTGTTTCCCGCCGGATTATCCCGTTTGCTATCTCTATTTTGCTGTGTAGAAGTATTGCCTCTTCTATCTGTTCGCCAATTCTCATGACAGGATTCATTGAAAGCGACGGCTCCTGAAATATCATAGAGATTTTATCCCCACGTATTTTTGACATAATAAAGCCGTGGTTCTTGAGCTCCCTCTTGTTTCTTTTTATCTTTACGTTGGTCTCCGATTTAACGGTTATTTTTGCCTGCTTCTTTAGATCGGCAAGAATATTGTATCCATCTATGTATATGGATCCTGACATTATGCGGCCCGGTGGGTCCGGAATAAGATCCATTATGGACGTTGCCGTGACACTTTTTCCGCATCCACTTTCTCCCACAAGACCGAGAACTTCACCGGGTTTTATTTCAAACGAGACGCCGTCAATTGCTTTCACTATTCCCTTATATGTGAAGAACTGTGTTACCAGGTCTGAAACCTTTACCACCGGTTGAATTTCCTCTTTATTGATTTCCTCTTCCATCATGTTTATCTCCTCTGCTTCGGATCAAGCACATCCCTTAGCCCATCACCAAAGAGACTCACGGCTATCGTGAATATCATAAGGAATATGGCAGGTATAACAATAGGCCACCACAGCCCATCTATAAGGAATGACTGGCCCCATACAAGCATCCTTCCAAGTTCTGGCATAAACGGGTCCACAGGCACGATTCCAAGGAATTCAAGTGCCGCAAATAGCTGTATAACGGTTCCAACATCCAGTGAAAACTGGACAAACAGCGGCGAAAGGACGCCAGGAATAACATGATAGAATATGTTTCTGCCCGATGAGGAGCCAGCAGCATTTGCAGCCTCTATGAACGTGGCATTTTTTATGGAAAGTGTGAGGCTTCTTCCCAGCCTTGCATATATTGGCCACCATACTATGATGAATGCAAGGGCTATGTGCGTGAATGTCATCCCGAGGATAAATGCAACTGCTATGGCAAGTATCAGCGATGGTATGCTGAAGAATATATCAGTTATCCTCATCATTGCCTCATCGATGATACCGCCGAAGTAACCGGACACAGTTCCAAGTATCAGGCCAACAACCGCACCGGTAAGCACTATTTCCAGGGATAAAGTCATGTCTACCTTCAGTGCACCAAGCATATCCGGTAGAATCGGTATTCCGTATTCCGTTGTTCCCAGCCAGTAATACCAGCCCTTGGAAAGTGTAGGCGGCGTTACGAGGGTCGCACCGGGATAATAACCTTTACCGTGCAAAAACGAAAGCGCACTAGTGAGGCTTGTTACCCCCAGGTATCTTGGATCTATATAATCTATCAGCGCAATGATAAAATATACCAGCGTTATTATAAGGCCAACGAATGCCACTTTATTTTTGATAAGCAGCTTCATTGTGAAAGCGAAATCTTCCATCCTTGCTGAACGTTTTTTACCGGTTTTTTTAAATGCATTTACTTCAACCATTATCTACACCCTCAGTACCTGATCCTCGGATCGAGGAATGCATATACTATATCGACTATCAGATTAGCTGTCACAAGAACGAGACCGAAAACAAGGGTAACTCCCATAACTCCATATATAGAATAGCTTGTAACCGCATTAACACCGAGAAGGCCCATGCCGGGGTAATCGAATACATCTTCTATCAGCACGACACCGCCGAGAAGGCTGGCAAACAGCAGTCCAAGAACGGTAACAGTAGGAATGATTGCGTTTTTTCTGATATGTTTCTTTATTATCGTTTTTTCAGGCACACCTTTTGCACGTGCTGTCTTCACGTATTCCTGGCTTCTGTTGTCCATCATGCCTGCCCTCAGGAACCTTATGATTCCCGCCAGCACACCATAGGTGAGCGTAAGCACGGGAAGAACGAGATGGAGAAAAGCACTTCTAGCTATGACCCAGTCGCCGTGGATCAATGCATCAAACAATATCATATGTGTGGGCTCAGAAAGAACGATACCGGAACTCGGAGAAACCAGCCACGCCGGTACCGGGTATGGAATGTCGGCGGGGCTAAAGGTACCTGAAATTGGAAATATTGCAAGCGGATAATTAAGAACTCCCTTTCCAAATATTAACTGAAGGAAGAGCGCAAGAACGAAAGCAGGTATTGCATAGCCGGAAAGAGAAAATATTCTACCTGCATGATCTGCAAGCGAGTTCGGCTTTGATCCTATGTACGTTCCAAGGGGAATTGCTATTAAAACCGAAAGAATAACTGCGAAAATTGTCAGCTGCAGTGTATTCGGGAAAAATTCAACAATTCCTGTAATTACCGGGCCTGTGTAAAAAGTACTTTTCATATAGCCCCAGCTTCCGTGAAGAATACTTGAAAGATAAAAGAAGTATTGAACCGGAACCGGATAATTAAGACCGAGGAGCTTCTTGATTGCCACAACCTGTGCGGCCCTCGAAAGTGTGCTGTGAGGATTTATATACTGACTGATCAGCAGAGACGTCGGAAGGGCCCTCATTAAAATAAAAGTAAGTATGGTAAGACCTAATATTGTAGGAATCAAGAGCAGCAGTCTTCTTATTATGAAGAGACGTAACTCCATGCAGTCACATCAAAAATCCATATAAAAAAGTTATGGAAGCGCTATATATTTGCCATAGCTGTATAGATTAGTAAATAGTAGCAAAAAATAATCACATTTAAATTCCTAAATCTCCATCTACCCGACTGAAAGATTTTTCCAATAATATCCCGCTTAATTTGCCTCCGATGCTTTTCAAAACTTTCCTCCTCTGATTTAATTCATTAACCATCATTATAAAATCCCTGCCGCAGAAACATTGATTCATGTGACGATGAGTTAGAACTGTGAACTATGGGCAAAATTTCAACCGGAAATCCTTCTATCCCGTATCGTTTGTCTTTACACAGATCATATCGGTATAATATCATATTTTTAGGATAAAAACAATCTAATATAAAAGAGATCATAAAATAAAAGCTAATTTTAAAATTAAAAAATATAAAAATTTTATTCTATTGCCACGGCTGCGGTGTTGAACTATAGTACAGATAATTGTACAGAAAATCACCGGCACCAGCTGCCCACATCAGGTTCCCTTCATCGTTTCTGACAACACTCAGAGGTACTTTGTACGACATTGTAGTGAACACATATGACTGGAACAGGTAGACATAAAACGTCATGTTTACCAGCATATC
>JAVRLS010000063.1:0-5845 GCA_031961205.1 Thermoplasmataceae archaeon
ACAAAAGGTTTTATTAAGCAAAATGTATTTCAGATTTGTCTTCTGATAGTAAGGGCTGGTAGATCAGAGGTAGATCGCTTCCTTGGCATGGAAGAGGTCAGGGGTTCAAATCCCCTCCAGTCCATATATTGGTGGGTTTATCCGAATTTTGATTTCGTGAAATTTTGCCTGCCATATTTTATTCCTGATCTAGAATTTCGATATCCTGCGATATGTTATCTTCTGTTTCCAGTAATGCACCGGCCGGTATTCTTTCCAGAATCTAAATTTTCGCCCTCTATGCCTTTCAGTTTTAAAAATCTAAGGCACTTTTAAAGAAAAATTCGGTATATACGTTTTGAAAAAGGCACCGCCGGTAAAAGATAATAACCGCTTAATATTGCATATCCATTCCATGAAATACAGTGCTGGAAGCAATTATAGCTAGATAAATAATTCAGAACTCAAGATTTGGCCTGCATTTAATGATTCTCCATCATTTGTTTTAAATCTGTTATCTGGCGGTTCGCAATCAGGTATCTTGATGTATTCTCTTATCGGGACCTCGAAAGCATCTCAAAATTTTATCTCATGGGATTGAAGAAGATTTTGAAGGATTTTTGCTTTTGCCTTTGTTGGCCTGAACAACCTTATGTATCTCTCAGGATATTGTGCGATCTTTTTTACAAAATCCGACTTTGATTCTTCAAAAATTTCCCTATCCAGTATGTTCTTGAATTTCTCATAATTCATTAATGTCATGTGACGTTCTCTCCGTAGTTTTTTTTGAGATAGATTTTTCTCAGATCATCTATGCTTACTAGCTGGTCGTTTCGCTCGGCGTACCAGAATTTCCATCCATTGAAATTTGGTTTGTTCAGGAGAGCCGCGCTAACCGAGTGAATAGAACCACTAAATTCTCCTGAAATAAGATTGGCATTGGCAAGAACTTTAGCGCTTAGCTTCTTGTCATTAGAGTAAAGCGTTTCACCATCCTTTATTAACCCGGAAGCTAACAAATTTCCAAACGGAACTTTCGGTTGCTTAATTTCAGCTGGATAAATAAGAAGGGAAGGATCTAAAGGTTTGATTTTTGAAATTCTTTCCTCTGCAGTTTTTATGTACTTATCCTCGCGTTCAATTCCTATATAATTCCTACCAAGCAACTTTGAGACTGCCCCGGTGGTTCCGCTTCCCATAAATGGGTCGAGTACAATATCTCCAGGATTTGAAGTTGACAGGATTACCCTTCTAAGAAGCTCTTCCGGTTTCTGTGTAGAATGAACTTTTTTTCCATCTATCTTAATCCTTTCTTTTCCGCTGCAGATAGGGATTTCCCAATCACTTCTCATCTGTACATCATCGTTAAATACCCTCATTGATTTATAATGGAATGTATACTTTGAATCTGCACTCTTTACGGCAAAGATTAAAGTCTCATGTGCATTTGTAAATCTGGTACCCCTAAAATTAGGCATCGGGTTAGTTTTTATCCATATTATATCATTAATAAACCAGAACCCGAGATCCTGCATTATTTTTCCAATTCTGAAGATATTGTGGTAAGTACCTATTATCCAGATTACACCATTTTTCTTTAAAACCCTTTTGCATTCTGTGAGCCATTTTTTTGAGAATTCGTCGTATTCTTCGAAACTGCTGAATTTATCCCAGTTATCATTGACCGCATCGACCCTTGTTTGATTGGGACGCCAGAGTTCTTCCCGCAACTGCAGGTTATATGGAGGATCCGCAAAGATAATGTTGATTGAGTCACCGGGTATGCTTTTGAGAATCTCAACAGTATCTCCTTTTATTATTGTATTAAGAACCTTTGACAAACTGATTCCCATTTCCATAAGTTTTTACCTCACAATGGTCTTTGACTTCACAATAGTTTCGTGCATTTTTAAATGTTTGTTCCTCGAATATGGATTATTCGTTGGTTATACCGGTGCACTGACATGAAACGGTTGCGGGCCACGACCGCAGGACCAGGGAAACCGGGAAAATTAAAAACCTCAAGGGGACAATATAGCCCATAGGAGGGAATAGGTTGCGACGTGGGTCAAGGGCTTTTTTCATTGAAGAATGGATGAAAAATACGTACATATGTGCAGATTCGTCATACACGATCATCATTCCTGCTTCAATAATATCTTAAATATGAATTAGTGATTATAGAATATGGTACTATATGCAAGAGACATAATGAGGGATTATAAACTGACATTTCCAGAAGAGATGAATGCACTGGAAGCTGCAAAAATAATGGCAAGGGATCATGTCGGTTTCATGGTTATAGCAGAGAATGATGAAATAAAGGGAATGATAACCGAATGGGATTACGTCAATAAAATAGTTTCAAAAGAACTCGATCCGGCGTCAATCAAGATAGGTGATATAATGAACGGGCCTGTCGTTTCCATTGGTCCTGACACCCCTACATACAAGGTTGCCGAAATAATGTCAAAAAATGGCATAAGGAGGCTCCCGGTCATGGAAAAGGGCAAGCTTATAGGAGTCGTTACCTCCAGGGACATACTTCGGACATTCAAGGACTACATGGATAGCATATCAGATATAATCTCAAGATTCGGTATACTCTGAAAAAATGGACTATAAGAAACTGGTAATAATTGCAACAAGCCTAGGGTCGTTTCTTTCGGTTGTAAACGGCACATCGCTGCTCATATCGATACCCACCATAATGATCAGCCTCCATACAACGTTCTTTTACGTTATATGGGTCCTGATAATGTATCCAATGGTCATGACCATTGCGGCGCCTATATTCGGCAGGTATTCTGATTTTATAGGCCGTAAGAAGTTATATAGCCTCGGTTATGTATTCTTTTTTGCCGGATCCCTTTTATCAGCATTAAGCTTCAATGTACAGTTCCTCCTTTTTGCCAGGGTGATCCAGGGAATTGGCGGGGCACTCCTGTTCTCAAACAGCCTGGCTATAATTGCAGATGCCTTCGATGTCATAGAAATGAAAACTGCTATTGGCATAAATGCTATGATAATAGGACTGGCCACTGCGATAGGCCCCCTTATCGGCGGCATATTGACCATAATAAACTGGCGCTACGTTTTTGTTTTCAACATACCATTTTCCCTGGTGGGCATATGGATGTCTGCAAAACTCGGCGACATAAAACCCAGAAAATCCAGCTTTGAGATACGTACGCCCATTCTCTTCTCAATATTCATAGTTCTTTTCGTGATATACATGACCATAGCACCATCTGCTGGATGGTTTTCCATTCCGGATTTGCTGATGATTGCATTTTCTATGGCATTCCTGGTTATTTTCTCTTACGTTAGCCTCAGGACAAAGAATCCTGTCATAGACGTTTCAATATTCAGGAATGCAGATTTTGCAACCCAGGGATTTGCAACCTTGCTGAGCTCCATAACGAGATATTCCTCAGTGCTGATAATGATAATATTCCTGCAGGGGCCCATGGGCCTGAGTCCGTTCATATCAAGCGTATTTGTGATACCCTATGCCGGAGCACTGGGGTTATCCTCATATTTCTCCGGCAGACTCCGCAGTAAAGGGTCGGAGAACATTATGATATACTCTGGCCTGATCCTTTCCTTCGCCGGATCAATAATTCTATTTCTTGAAAGATCGGTGAATCCATTTTTCTTCGCTGGAATCTCCGTAATAGGCCTGGGTATCGGCCTGTTTTACACCCCGAACAATGCAATTCTCATGCGTTCACTTTCTCCGGACATGAGAGGTATTGGAGCAGGCATGAGAACCGTTCTTCTCAATATGGGATCGGTGATAGGAATGGCCATGGTATTTTCCATAGTTGCAGTTTACGTTCCGCAGAATATCCTCAGTGATGCGTTCCTGGGAGTTGATTCATCCGTTATGTCGCAGTTCAGGTCCAGCATGATAACAGGCACGGGAATCTCATTCCTGGTTTCCGGAATTGCCTCATTTCTGGCAATATTCCTGATAATCTATTCATTCGAACACAATAAAAAGGCTAATAAACTGAAACAGGATAAACACATGCCTTGATAATTGAAAATGTTAAAAAATTTCTTTCTGCAGTGCCGGATTCAGAAAAAGCGGTTTTATCATTCGATATCGAATCTCTTGTCAATGACGGGAATTTTCTTTCTGATGAAAGGATAATCTCTATCTCATATGCCTATGGTTTTCATGAAATGACATCCGGCCTTTTCTTTTCAGTGGAAGATTCAGATGATGCTGAAAAATCCCTTATGAAACAGTTTGACAGCTTTCTTGGAAGGATTAAGCCAGCCCTCATCACAGGCTATAACCACACCGGTTACGATATACCTCTCATCGTTTACAAGACAAGAAAATACGATGATGTGAAATTCTGGAACATCAAGAAATTCTTCGGGACATCCTATACTATCGACATGATGTACGTTATTGCAGAGGATCTTTCAGGAAAAGGCGAATACAGGATAAGAAAGCTGAAAGATGCAATAAAGGAGTACGGCATGGAATCAGATTCAAAGAAGAAGAGCATAGTGGAAATAGAGGGCATGGATGTTGGCAAGGCGGTAAGATACCTGTGGAAAAATGATCCGGAGAGACTCAAAGAATACAGCGAAGGCGATTCTGTAGCAGTTATGAAAATATTCAACAGTATATTCCGGATTCATTGATGGGCTGATGAATATGGGAAAAAATATAATTCAAAAAATATCATTTTTGTAAGGTTTTTTAACTGGATCGGGAAAGATGCACATGATGTAATTTTATTCGATGATGCGGATTGTGATTACGCATCAGAGAGCGATCTTCCCCGGAACCTTCGGGAATGGATGCGTATCTTCTATCCTCTCAAATCCGCACACATAACGTGTGAGCCTTTCTATTCCGATACCGAATCCGGCAGAAGGCAGAAACCCATCCCTTGCAAATTCAAGGTACCATCTGAACTGTTCCTCTGTCTGGCCCTTTTTATGTATTCTCTCAATTATCTTTGAATACTCGAATTCACGTTCTCCCCCTGAAATGGCTTCCCCAAAGCCTTCGGGATATATAAGATCCATATCAACCAGCTTTCCTGGGTCGTTCTCATTTTCCCTGTCATAGAATTCCCTCTCTTTCAGCGGTATATCCGTGATCCAGAACGGGTCCCTTTTCGTTTTTGAGAGAATGTTTTCAAAATCTTTTCCATATTCATGCACAGCCTTTTCATAAGTTATCCTTTCAAACGGTGCAGAGGGTACGCGCAGATCACGCGAAAGGGCGCTGAGATCATCACCATTTGTTTCCTTTATTTTTTTAAACAGGTGTACAAGCATGCCCTCAGCAAGATGCATCATGTCATCCCTGCTTGCGTTTCTCTGTTCAAGGTCAAGCTGGGTAAATTCGTACAGATGCCGGCCCGTCTTTGCTTTTTCTTCCGTTTCCATCCTTATGTTCGGGGAAAAGGTAAAGAATTTTTCAAAATGTTTTGCCAGTATCTGCTTGTGAAAAATCATGCTCTTTGTGAGCGAATACTGGTAGCCGTAATACTCAAGCTTTGGATCAAAAACGGGATGGTTCAGTGGATCCGTGATGATTGATATTATCACCGGCGGGATCTCTATATAGCCTTTATCCTTTAGGTATTGCGAGAGTATTGTCCGTATAGAACTGGATATTTTCAGCGAATGCATAAGTTCTTCTTTATCCAGGTGCTCGTTCACATTATCAACAATTTCAAGTATTTCTTTGCTTTCCATGGAAACATCAATTATAAAATTACATATTAAATTTGTTAATTATTTTTCGACAGTTTGTTTATATATGTCAGTAATACAGGATTATTATGAACGTTATGACCAAAATTTATATATGCTTTTATGATGGCCATAC
>JAVRLS010000064.1:0-5789 GCA_031961205.1 Thermoplasmataceae archaeon
CATGAATATCGGTAAGGTGATGGATTGATATTATGCAACAGGAAGGTATCCGATGTGGGGCTCGGAACATGGAAAATGGGCGGATCCTTCGCATCATCAAGATCTGATGATAGAAGGTATGTGGATGCAATTCGTTATGCTATCAATTCCGGAATCAACGTCATAGATACAGCGGAAATGTACGGAAGCGGGCATGCTGAGGAAATTGTCTCTGAATCGATCAAAGGAATAGACAGGGATGGATTGTTCATCATATCAAAGGTATGGCCAACGCACCTGAAATACGATTCGGTTATCAGGTCATGCAACGAAAGCGTGAAAAGGCTGGGAACTTATATCGATCTCTATCTCATACACTGGCCATCCCATGATGTTCCGCTTTCTGAAACAATGGGGGCGATGGAGAAGCTTGTGGATTCGGGGCAGATACGAAACATAGGTGTCAGTAATTTCTCAGTAAGCGACATGGAGGAGGCATTTTCATGCATGAAGAAATACGATGTTTCGGCAAATGAAATCGAGTATAACTTCCGCAATAAATCAGCGGAGAATGACGTCATACCGTGGTGTGAGAAAAACGGCGTAGAGATCATCGCATACTCTCCGCTGAATAAGGGTGATTTCAGCGGGTTGAAGCACATTTCAGAGAAGCATGGAATTCCTCCCGTGAAGCTTGCCATAGGCTACGCAAAAAGGAGAAGCCTGCCAATACCGAAGGGATCGACCAGGGATCATATAGATGAAATCGCTGAATCCATGCATTATAACATCGAAGATGATGTTTACAACGAAATAAAAAATATCCGGTAAAAAACATGCTTTTCAATGTCCTTTTCTGAGGGTTACTTCATTACTGTGAACCTGATCGCTTTCAAGACATCGGCGCTTATTTCCGTCCTTTTTCTATCGATTTCAAAATAATATTTTCCATCATTTATGAATTTTATCCTTGAATCTGGATAAACATTGATAGAGGATAGAAATTTGAGTATATCCCTGGATTCGTATATAACCCTTGAAAATACAACCTCATGTTCACCGTCAAGCGTTGAGATATCCAGATCATCCGGCATGGCAGCATTGCCATTAACGTCCGGTATCGGATTCCCGTGCGGGCACCTTGTTGAACCGAACCTTTTCAGGGTATTCTCTATGATCTCCTCGGTCATTCCATGCTCTATGCCCATTGCCTGTTCATCAACCTCTTCCCAGGGGATTCCAACACACCTGTTCAGGAGAATTTCAGCAACACGGTGCTTTCTCAGGAAAATATTAGCCATCCTGTTTCCCTCTGCGGTGAGAAGATACCGGCCTTTTCCCGACTTTTCTATCAGGTTTGAATTTATCAGCCGGTTAATCTCGTCCCTGACACTCTGCCTCCTCACGCCAAGAGTATGTGAAATATCGGAAAAAGACGCAAAGCCCTTGTATTCTATAAGCTCATTCATGATCTTTAAATAATCTTCCTCAGTGACGCTCACTCTTTTCCTCTCAGAATCAGATGCGCCCTGCGAATCCTTCATGTTCCTGTATTTTTCTCCCGGAGTCATAATTATCAGTAAATTGCTTCCCTCAGATCGTACTTCACTATCGGTATCCCGATATCTCTGCCGTTCATGTCACTGAACGTTTCTGATATTGATCTCTTGAGCGATTCTGACTGCGCTTCCTTCTCCCCGTCGGTAAGCGTGCCAAGTTCGCCTGAAATTTTAAAGTATTCGGCATCTTCATATTCAATTATTGGTGATATATAAATGATGTCACCCTTTCCGAGGTCCATCTGTGAGATGACAGAGGCTGTGCTCTCAACATGATCCGAATAATACTTTTTTCCACCCGCACCGGCCATGACGATGATGCCAATATCCATGCCTGATGATTTTATCTTGTTTACCATGTTGATGGCTTCGGAAACGTTCATCAGCTTATTGAGCAGCCTCAGCACATCCGGGCTTCCCGATTCCATCCCCAGGTAAACGCGCTTCATCCCGTGCCTGGCCATTTCCTCGAATTCAATTTCGCCCTTTTTCTTCTGCGTGGATATTGCATCTATGAATGAGTATACGGGGAGCTTCAGATCGTTATTGATCGTATCAAGGATTGAAATGAGCATCTTCTGATCGATATTCACGGCGTTTGCGTCGCCAAGAAAAACTGTACGTCTGGATTTTATACCATTTCCAAAATATTCCTTAACGCTTTCAAGATGCTTGAGGAATTCGGGCATGTTTTTTATTGAATAGTCCCTGTCCTTGTAAAGGCGGCAGAATGTGCACCTGTTCCAGTAGCATCCCCTTGTGACCTGGAGGTATATTGAAAAATACTGGTCCGGGGGTATTATCGGGACTGCACCGGAGTAGATGCTTTCCATCCTTTCAGCATCAGACTTCAGAAAGTCATAATTAAGTTCAGGAAACGCACCTGCGGCACTCTTGATTTCATCATCGTTTATCTCCTTAAGGCCCGCTTTCAAAAATGAATATGCCTGATTCGTTACGCTTTCAGCTTCATTTTCGTCTATGAATCCCAGGTCCCTCTTTCCATCCTGCCACGATATCTTCAGGAACCTGTTGTCAAGGGAACGCCTGTAAGTTTTTCCTTCGTTCATGAAGAACACAATCCTTCCGCTGTAATCAACGGTAACTACTGTATTCGAATCCCTTTCAATGCTTATATTCCCGTTATCAATCTTTCCGAATATTGCCATTTTACCATCTCATTCCTTTATTCCTGCCTCGGATACGAAATAAACAAGCAGCAAAAGCACCACAGTCAGTGCGAAAAGAGCCAGCATGTAGGATTCCACGGTGAGGGCCTGTGAATGCGATAGCACGCCGTTGATTATTACAAGTCTTATTGATTCTGCAGACCATGATACGGGGTTGTATTTTGCAACGGTACTCAGCCAAGATACCATGAGATCTGGCGGAAAGAGCGCATAACTTGCAAACATGAGCGGCAGGTTTACAAGATTCGTTATGCCCATTATCGTCTCCATCCTTGTCATCCTTATGGCTATGATGCTGAATATGGAAGAAAAGACGAATGATATCATAAGAACAGCGGATACAAGAATGAGGGCATCCGTTAAATTGAATCCGGTAGATACTTTTAAGCCATCCGGAATTATGAGGGCAATAACCACGAGTATCACAACCTGGACGAGTATTCTCACTATCGATGCAATTATCCTTGAGAAGACTATAGAACTCCTCTTTATTGGCGAAACAAGAAATCTCCCGAGAATTCCGAGTCTCCTGTCCCATATTATATTTATTCCGGAGAACATACCGGTGAAGAGCCCGGTTATTGTCAGTATTCCGCCAAGTATGTAAGTTATGTAGTCTTTGGCACCACCAAAGAATGCCTGCGCCAATTCCGGAGACCCGAATTTTGCTATATCGAATGCACTACCGAAAAGTATTATCCAGAAAACGGGCTGCAGCAGGCCGACAGTCAGGAATGTGGGATTCCTGTACCAGCGTTTCAATTCGCGGACAGTCAAGGGAAGCAAACCGCCCATTTATCTCAGCCTCCTGATATTCTGCATTATCTTGTTGAACTGCTGCGGATTTGTATCCTCCTGTATATCTGAACCCGTGTATTCAAGAAATACCTCATCAAGCGATGGTTTCTTGACGTTTATTGTTACAGGCGATATGTTTCTGCTCGAAAGAAACTGAAGTATCAGCGGAAGCTTGATATCAGCGTTTTCCACCTTCATCCTGACCTTTCTGTCCGTCACCGATATTGAAATCGCATCAGGATATGATGAAACTGCATCCGCATCTTCCTGCCTTGAAAACTCCATCAGGATTATATCTCCCTTCAGGCTCTTCTTAAGTTCTTCTGATGTGCCGGAAACAATAATTTTTCCGTGATCTATTATGGAAATTTCATCTGCAAGCTCATCTACTTCTTCAAGATAGTGTGATGTGAGTATTATCGTCAGCCCGAGCTGTTCCTTGACCTGGCGTATATACCGCCACAGATTTGCCCTTGTATTCACGTCCAGGCCAAGGGTCGGTTCATCAAGAAAGAGTATTTGTGGCGCATTCACTAGACCGCATATAAGCTCAAGGCGTTTCCTCATCCCTCCAGAGTACTGGCTGACATACCTGTTTCCCCATTCCTCAAGATCGACCATCTTCAGAAGATCCGTTATCCGTTCCCTCGAAACATCTTTCGGTATGTTATAGAAACCTGCAATCATCTGCAAATTCTCAATGCCCTTTAAGTCTGCATCCGTGGTCAGATCCTGCGGAACAACGCCTATTATTTTACGGATCTTCGAAGCATCCTTCTTCAGATCGTAGCCTGAAATTATGGCATCGCCGGAGGTTGGTTGCAGGCTCGTCGTAAGCATCTTTATGGTTGTGGTTTTTCCTGCACCGTTCTTTCCAAGAAGGCCGTAAACTTCATTTCTACCGATATTCAGGTTTATCCCGTCAACCGCCCTTATATTGCCCTTATAAATTTTTGTTAAACCCTTTGTTTCAATTATATTTTCCAACAATACCACCCTTATTTTTTCCTTTGTATTATTGTGCTATGACCTCTGTATAGTTATCGATATTAAGATATACTATTTAACAAATTTGTTTAACTGATTAATAAATATCATTTCACGACCGTTTTTTTCATTTTTTCGAATCGTTTTCAGTAAATAATTACGGATCAGGCCTTGAAATATAAGGTTCAGTATTTCACAGCGAGAAATCGCCAAGATACTGCAATTTTTCCTTGAACCTTGATCTTATGATCACCGCCGATATAATTATTATGGCTATCACTATAAAAGATGCATATATGGCCGCAGCGAAGCTGAAGTTGAAAAATACTGCGGCCCACACCGCCATTATAAGGGTTGCCGTCGATATAGAGGGTATGACAAGATACTTTATGTAATCTGCATGATGCATTTTTATTCTTTTCTTCATGAAGAGATAAAGGGATGAATTTGTGAGTATATGAACAATATAAATTATTGGCGCTTCCAGTATAAGCAGGAAGACAGATGATGAGAGGAGGGCATTCATAGGATTCAAGCCAGCCAAATATTCGAAGGATATTCCTGAAACTACGACGATTATGGATGATATCACTGCAAGTGTTATCATGGCCATCGTCGGAGTGCCATTGTTATTATTCGTTGCGGAAAGAAACTTTGGAAGGACGCCTTCTCTGGACATTGAGAAGAGAACGCGGGTGGCATTTGTGCCGAGCGATACCGTTGCGGTAAAGAATGAGTTCAGTACAATAACTATGAGGGCAAGAAACAGGCCGATGCTCAGGTATCCAAACTTGGACCGGTAAATGTACAGCAGTGGATATGGCTGTGTCTGGCTTCCAAAGGAAAACATGTTGCTGAATCCCCACGCTATTACCTGGGCATATGACGAAAGTATTATTGTAACCCCGAGAATTATGACCGTTATTATTATTGCAAGCGGTACGTTCTTCTTTGGCTTTTTTGTCTCCTCAGCTATGGGTATTGAACCGCCAATGCCCACATATGCACCTATTGAATAAACCATCATTGCAAATACTGCGAAGGGATCGTTTCCGAGAGGCGCCGGAGTAAATGGGAGTGCAGATAATGAATTACGATACATCACTATCAGCGCTATGGATGTTATTATAAGGAAGCCGATTTCAATGAAAATTGTGTATGATACATATTTCAGGGATGGCCTGACACCCATGTATATAAGAAAAGATACAAGAAAGATAAAAAATATTGAAACGGGTATCCACATTATGTCCGGATCAGGGATTGATAACCCGAT
>JAVRLS010000065.1:0-5715 GCA_031961205.1 Thermoplasmataceae archaeon
GGCCCCAGTTGCTGCTGAATTTCCTGAGGTTAGTTATGGTACCTCCGGCTTCAACCGTGTTCTTTACAACTTTTTCATACTGATCGCTGGCAAGAAAAGATTTCAGGCTTTTTCCATAGACCATGGAAAGCTCAGGGACCGGGTACATGTTCTCCCCGTGCTGCCCCAGTACCAGCGGTATTATTGCTGCAGGGGATATGCCTATATACTGCGACGAATAAAACGCCATTCTCCTGGAATCAAGTACGCCACTGAAGCCGATAACCTTTTTCCTGTCGAACCCGAGTTTTTTGTACAGTACAGTAACCATAACATCGAGGGGGTTCGTTGTTATTATCACAGTTGAATCCGGTGCATATTTCTTTATCTTTTCGGCAACGTTTGAAACAATATCTGCGTTCTTTGACGCAAGCTCCTCACGTGTCATCCCCGGCTTCCTTGCCAGGCCGGCGGTTACAACAATTATGTCACTTCCGCGTATGTCTTCATAGTTGTTCGAACCACTCACGAAGACCGCTTTCCCCAGAATTGAAGCTGCATGATTAAGATCAAGGGCTTCTCCCTGTGGAAGGCCTTCCACAACATCCACAAGAGTAATGTTGTTGTCTGCTTCGCCCAGCATCATAAAAGCGGCTGCTGTTGCGCCGACTCTGCCAGAACCTATTATAGATATCATACTTATTCAATGTTTTACTTTATATAAATTTTGTCATGAGGTTTAAAACACAATATAATTATACTATTTATTACATTATTCAAAGATAGATATATTTATATCAGATTATGTATAAATTGTCCCTTCTGGAAATTTCATCTAAACACAAATAATTTAATATATGTAAAATCACTGATACTTCATAATTGCGGCCTGTAATAAGAAGCGGATTTAATGCATTAACAGATTATAAAAGGGGGTGCTGATTAGAATTGAACAATAAATCCCTGGTGGATATATTCGAAGAGTTCCTGAATCAGAAATACGGGAAATCGCTTGTTATAAAGGGAAAGCCGGGATCAGGGAAAACAACATTTACGCTTGACTATCTTTCATGTGAGATTGAACACCGGCCCGTCTTTTATATGGCTCCGAGATCATCCATAGACAGCGTCAAGGCCAAATACCCGTGGATAGAGAACCGTTCTGTATATTTTGGCACGGATACCGATCTTGTAAACGTCAAAAAAACATCGCTCCTAAAGTTTGAGAAGGATATTGAAGAAGGAAAATTCAATTCGTTCTCCACGGAAGGTATAGTGATAGATGTTTATGAAATTGTTCCACTGATCCATGCACTTTATGAATTTGTGGACGCAAACTACGGAAAGGATCCGCTTATAGCAATAGATTCAGTGGATGCGCTTGCAGAGGAATACCGTATACCGGAAGATCTGCTTTTCCTGATGCTTAAAAACGATCTTGTCGAGGGGAGCGGAGCAAATATTGTTTCAATACTCGAGGCTGAAAACAATCCCCGGCTGGAATATTTTGCTGATGGCGTGGTATCATTTGATTATTCAATAAAAAATAACATGCTCATAAGATCCATAACCATAGAAAAGATGAGGGGTGTTTCCATAGGAAGTTCCCCTTCACATATGTTCTCACTTTATGGCGGAGATTTTCACCCGGTAAAGAAGACGATCATTAACTATCCTGAGAAAAAAATTCAGTTCAATACTCCGGCAGAAACAGACGATTTTGAGGTTTCGCTCGGAAATCCGGAATTCGGCAAACTTACAAAAAATGGAAGGGACAGCGTACCCGTGGGATCAATCGTGATGCTGCATATAGGGGAAGGATCGCCCGTGATCAATGATGCAATAAATTTATTCAAATCAAATCTTATCATTGAAAATATATTAAAAAATAAGGGTGTTATTGACATTACTGCAAGCGGATATGAAACATATGCTTCCCTTCTCAAGGCAATTGATGCAAATTACCTTGGAAATTATTTCACTTCCTCCACTGCCGAGATAAAATCCCCGTACATTATTTCCCTTAAGGGGAAAAACATGAAGGAAGATTTTGGGCTGGAAGCTGTGCAATCAAAAATACAGTCCTCGCTCAGGCCGTATATCTACATAATATCAACTGATTATCTCTACCTGACTTATGGAGATCAGTTCCTGAACGGGCTTATGGATATAATTGATGACATAAGGATGTCGGGGATCGTTGTGATGATAAGCGGTGATGAAGTCTTTAACAGGGTTTTTATGACTGCACATGCTATATTTGATTTCTATCCGGTGAATGGATATGTTGTTGCAAGTTCAGTTCCCGGATCGGGATACATTATTGATGTGGATGATAGCAATGGAAAATGGCCAAAACTGAAACTTGTGGAAATACAGTGAAATAGTATACATGCCGATCATCCTGCATAACGTGAATGGATATAAAAATAAAATTGGACGGGTTTTAAGGGATAAAAAATGAAAGATCGGATTTATTTAACAAATTTCAGGTACCATGTCTTCACGCCTGGCTGACCGTCACGCTTCATGCTTGAATCAACCGTTGATGGCGCGCCCTCTATTCCTTCCTGGCCCGGTTCCCAGTTTGCTGGTGTTGCAAGCTTCCTGTCCCAGTTAAACTGCAGCGCCTTTATAACACGTATGATTTCCTCAATGTTCCTGCCGGTTTCAGCTGGATAATATATCATCCACCTGACAATCTGATTTGGATCGATTATGAATACGCCTCTCACGGTAGATCCTGCTTTTTCATCGATAAGATTGTAATCCCTCGCCACTTCCTTGTTTATGTCTGCTATAATGGGGAACGGTATATCAATACCAAAATGTTCCTTTATATCGCGTATCCAGGCTATGTGGCTGTAAACCGAATCGATACTGAGCCCGAGAAGTTCAACGCCGAGCTTCTGAAAATCGCTGTATCTTTCTGTGAAGGCTATGAATTCAGTTGTGCAAACCGGCGTAAAGTCTCCGGGATGCGAGAAAAGCAAAACCCATTTCCCCCTATAATTCGACAGCGTTACAGGTCCTTTCGAAGTATTTACGGTAAAATCAGGGGCTTTCTGCCCTAATACAACTGCCATTTTATCACCTTCTGAACATTGGTTGTTATTAGATAAATGTATCTATAAATGCAGATCAGTGCTTGATACCCCCTATTTCAGGCTTTTAGCGGATCCGATCATCTTTTCCATGAGATATTCGGTGAAATATGTGATCACAATATCTGCCCCGGCACGGAATATTGAGGTTATTGATTCGTTGATAGCATCTTCAGAAAGCCAGCCGTTTTTAACGGCATTATATATCATGTTATATTCTCCGCTAACGCTGTATGCCGCCAGGGGGAGATAAAAAGCTTCAGATGCCTTTGATACTATATCCAGATAAAACAGGGCGGGTTTTACCATTATTATATCCGCTCCCTCCGAAACGTCCAGATCTATTTCCCGAAGCGCTTCCCTGGCATTCCTGTAATCCATCTGGTAAGATTTTCTGTCACCGAATTTTGGAGTTGATTCAGCGGCTTCCCTGAACGGCCCGTAAAGGCTGGATGAATATTTGGAGCTATATGCCATTATCATAACATTACTGAAGCCATCCCCGTCAAGTTCGTTTCTTATTGCGGAGACCTGCCCATCCATCATTCCGCTTGGAGCCACAATATCTGCACCAGCAGATGCGTAGCTTTCAGCGATCTTTCTGTATACGCCAAGTGTTGAATCGTTGTCGACGAATCCTTCCTTTACAAGGCCGCAGTGTCCTGTGTCCGTATATTCGCACATGCAAAGGTCAGCTATGACAGTTATGTCCGTAGAATTTTTTATGGTTTCAATGGATTTCTGCACCACGCCTTTCCGGTCATACGCTGATGATGCCCCGGAATCCTTGTATTTTGGAATACCAAAGAGAAGAACTGATCGCACGCCCTTTTCTTCGAGGCTCTTAGCATACTCTTCGATCTCGCCAGGCGCATACCTGTAGATTCCCGGCATTGACTTTACAGGTTCTTTTTCCTTCAGGTTTTCGTCTACAAATATGGGCATAACAAGTTTTTCGGGCCTTATTGATGTTTCTGATATAAAATCGCGTATATTTTTATCCTTCCTGTATCTTCTCATCCTTACTGTAGGGAACATGATGAGACATCCAATTCACGGATAAAAGGGTATCAATTTCCTTTGCAAAAGTCTCCGTTATTGTTACAGGAATATCATTCAAGCGGATCATGGATGCATATGCAACATCTCGTTTCCTGACAGAGGCATGCAGGTTTTATAATAGTGCCTTTAAATTGTACAGATGAAAATTGGATCATACTGCGGTATAAATGCACATAACGTTAAACAATTATCCTATGAAGTGATCAGTTTCCATGGTTGAATGTGCAATGTATAATCTCTCTATAGGGGATGCCCATCCCTCTACCATATGCGTTGTCATGGACAAATTCGAGGATTCATTTGAAGGGTTGAAAGATGTTGTCGAAACCATGGATCAGGATGAACTCATGGAGTTTATTACCGAATATGCAAGAACCGATACAATAATGCCCGAAGACAAAACCGTGGGTTTCGTTGTCCTTAACTCAGGTAAGAAGATGATGTCCGTATCATTTTCAAATATAGGAAAAGAAAGAATTGAAGCAATTAAAAGGATAGCCGAGAGCTTCAAAAATTTGGGGTATACAGTAGAAATGGATCTTTCATAAAAAAATATTTTCAATACATAGTGAGATTGTATACCTTATCCATCAGCTCATAATCTGACCTGTTCTTGATGCCCAGATATGCTGTGATCTTTTTCATGTCCTCCTCAAACCTGTGGTCGTATAACTCGCGCCCGAGCATCAGCCTGCCAAGATCATCGCTGTAAATAACCTGCTCCCCGTATCTTTTCAAACAATGTATGCATTCTGCCGCGGTTTCCTCGTTTTTGGCTTCCTCAAAACATTCTTCAAAGCTCATCTGTCATCACACCTCTTGCCATCAAAATATGGGAACCTTACGTTGTAACGATCCATTGCGTAGGCCAGAAAGTAGGGGAATCCTTCAAGAAAAGACGGATCTATAAGCTTCTCAAGATCAGGATTCTGTTCTACGAATAGCTCTATGCTTTTTGCTTCCTTATGCCCCCTGATCACCTCGAGAAGATTATTGAGGAATGCAAGATAAACATCGTATTTATCAGTCTTTGCAGTATCTTTAATGTACTGTATTCTATTTATTGCATTCCATATTACCTTGAAAGCATCATCTACCTCTCCGGCCATCAGCGCACTTCTTATTATATCCATGTGAAAATTTGCATTCATTCATATCACCCTATTATGCCCCCGGATATACCGATCAGCGTCGGGAATATTACATAGAAGACTCCAAGGAATACAACTATAGCCGCTGATATTATAACAGCTGCCCTGTTCACATTATCCCTGGAGAAGTCTCCCTTTGGATCGACCCAGAACAGGTACCTCATCACCTTCATGTAATAAAATACTGATATTGCACTGTTCAGGACAGCTATGATTGCGAGCCACCAGAGGCCGGATTGTATGACCGACAGGAACAGGAAATATTTTGCCAGGAATCCACCTGTAAGAGGTATTCCTGCGAGCGATAAGAGCAGGATTGAGAAACTTACGGCAACGTAAGGCGATTTCTTTCCAAGGCCTGCGATATCATCAAATGTTACGCTGTCCTTCTTCACCATGTTCATTGCAAGGAAAGCGCC
>JAVRLS010000066.1:0-5579 GCA_031961205.1 Thermoplasmataceae archaeon
GGCCTATGCCAACACGCAGGCCGTCGACATCGCATGCTATAAGATCCTTTGCAGCCTCTGCTGTTGCAATGTTTCCCGCGATTATATCAACATCGATTTCCTTCCTCATCTTCCTTATCGATGAGAGGACGTTCTGGTTGTCAGCATGGGCCGTGTCTATTACGATAACTCCTGCGCCGGCAGAGACAAGGGACTTCGCCCTGTCAATATCGAATGGCCCGACTGCCGCGCCCACCATAAGCCTGCCCTCAGGATCCCTTGTGGCATACGGGAATCTCTGCCTGGTCATGATATCCTTTGCTGTTATAAGCCCGACAAGTTTTCCGTTGCCGTCAACCAGCGGAAGCTTCTCTATCCTGTGCCTGTGAAGTATCTCTATGGCTTCATCTATGTCAACATTATCCTCCGCACTTATGACATCCTTCACCATGATATCCTTGACCTCCATGCCATTTTTAGCGAATTCAAGGTCCCTCTTTGTGACTATACCAACAAGTTTGTCGTTTTTTACGACCGGGAGTCCAGCTATGTTGTGCGTTTTCATCAGTGTTCTTGCGACTTCAATTGTGGTTTCCGGCGTTATCGTATGCACGTTTCTTATTATTATCGTCTCCTGCCGTTTCACCTTTTTGACCATATCAACCTCTGATTCCAGGGGCTGGTTCCTGTGTATTATACCAATTGCGCCGTAACGGGCCATGGCAATTGACATGCTGTCCTCAGTTACCGTATCCATCGGTGAGCTTATTATCGGGACGCGAAGCTGTATGTGCCTTGAAAGCTTTGAAGATATATCCACATTCTTGGGTTCTACTGACGTATGCATGGGCAGAAGAAGAACATCATCAAAAGTGTATCCTTCCCTTATCTTCGTGAATTTATCCTTATACATGCGAATGTAAGGGCAAACTAATACATAAATATTAATCAAAAAATGAAAGAACGTATTCTATAGTTTTTTCGACCTGCGGGCTGTAGCTGTATTCAATGGAATCATAATATTTTTTTGCTATATTTATGCCTATTCCGAGCCTTTTTGAAAGTTTTTCGGCATCAGCGGCCCTGAAATTTGAAGATGTCTTCACAGCCCTATCAATTTCACTGGTATCCGCATCATTCCTTGAAACCGTAACTGCATATACCGGATACAGGCCGTAAAGTGACGAAAATTGCAGCCCGGCATCCATTATTATATGAAGATCCGTACCGTATACCTTCATTGCCTCATCTCCATTTACAAGGGCATAATCAGATTCCTCAAGGAGATCGAATGCCTCGATCTTGCTGGAATGCTTGATCTTATACCTGAGGCCAAGGGCATCCAGGATCCTCACAAGATAAAATTCCGTCGTTCTTGTGTTAGCTGTAACGGATATTTCCATCGTATCCTTTATGTATCCGATCCGGGAAACGAGAATGGTCGAAATGGTCTGGCGCCTGCTGTGAATGTTTGCCGTTTTCATCAGGTATAATGAATTCCTGTTCTCAATATACGAAAGAAGAGAAACCATTGCAATATCAACGGTGCCGTCCAGCACCATTGAAATGTTCCTGAAAGGATTCTCCCTTGTGACGTTTACATCATGCCCGAATGCATCTGCAAGCGGATCACTGTGTGAAAAATTGATAAGTGATATCATGCGTACTCTTTGATATTATAGAATGTATCCCTTCTTGCAGGTATCTTTCCTGTGCGCCTTATTATATCGTCAAGTTCTTCGGTCGATGTTGCCTCGCGCCTGTCTGTTGCGCCGAAAACCTTTTCGCTGTACGCGGTACCGACAAGATCGCTTCCGCCGCCGTTTATTGCCACCTGCGCCACAAGCTTTCCTATTGCTACCCAGTAAACGCTAATATTTTTTATGTATTTTCCGGCAAGTATTCTCGCGAGGGCTATAACCTTCAGGTCCTTGTCAGGTGTTGCCGGGCCCTTCACACGGCCTGATTTCAGTAGCGGAGTATTCTCAGGGCTGAATTTAAGCGGGATGAACGAAAGGAAACCGGGAACCTCGATCTGGTTTTCCCTCAGCCTTATTATATGATCAATTATGCTTTCCCATGTCTCAAGATGGCCGTATGTCATGGTTGAATTGCCCATTACGCCCAGGCTGTGTATTATTTTCGCGTCTTCAAGCCATTTCTCTCCCGATATTTTCTCCGGAGTGGTCATGAGTTTTCTCACATTTTCATCGAATATTTCGGCTCCGCCTCCCGTATGCGCATTCATTCCGGCTGCCTTGAAGCGGTCGATTATCTCCTTTATCGAGTTTCCGGTAGTTCTTGCTATGAAGTCTATTTCCGGAATCGTGAACGCCTTTATTGCAACGTCCGGAAGCACGGACCTGATTGTATGGAACATATTCTCGTAATATTCTATTGAAAGATCAGGATTAAAGCCTCCAACAATGTGTATTTCAGTAACGTTTTTTTCCTTCGCCTTAATGGCCTCACGCCGTATATCGTCAACGGTCAGTTCGTATCCCTTTCCAAGCCTCTTCGCCTTATAGGGAACATAAAAAGCGCATATGGGGCAGCTTGCGGTGCAGTAATTCGTGTAGTTTATATTATATGATACAGCATATGTAACCGTATTCCCGACCTGTACTGATGTGAGCCTGTTGGCTATCTTCATCAGATCGAAAAGATCAAGGTCCATGAGGCCGAGAGCATCTTTATACGGAATCCGCCCGTCCTTTGCTGCTTCGTACCAGTAGTCTATAGAATAAGTATCAAACATTGTTCTATAATTCGTAGATACTATTTAAGGATTAGATACACGAAAATAAGATCAATGCTAATATGAAGCACATGATCTTACATTGAATTTTTATAGTTCACGGCAATCATTTTCTGTATGAACATAAACGTTGATTTTATACATCCCCCGTCTATCTATGATTTCAGGAAGAGGGATATAGATCCGGGGCCCGTAAGCGATGTTGTCCCGTCAACCCCTATATTTGAGATGTATCCTGTCGGTTTTGTGAGCATGCTCAGCTACCTTGTATCCAATGGCTATGACGCAAGGATATCAAACGTTGCAGTCAGAATGCTTCAGTCCGATCGTTTTGATCCTGAGAGGTACCTTAAGGGCATAGAGGCCGATATATATGGAATCGATCTTCACTGGCTTCCGCACACCCATGGGGCCATAAATCTTGCCAGAATCGTGAAAAGGCTGCATCCAAACTCATACGTGGTTATGGGAGGATACTCGTCCACATATTACAGGAAGGAGATTATAAAGGATTACGATTTTATTGACTTTGTAATGTCAGGTGATTTCCAGGAATATGGAATAATGAAGCTAGCCGAGGAAATTGAAGGATCAAAGAACCTCCAGAATGTTCCGGGCCTTGTCTACAGGGAAAACGGCATGATAAGGGAAAACCCGCGTTTTGACTTCAAGAAGGGGCTCGACAATGTATTTTTTAATTATGAGGCTCTACTTAAAAACGCGATAAAATACCATGATGTGAAGGGGCATCTTCCATATGCCGACTGGATTAAGAATCCCGAAGGCTTCACCATGATTGAGAGGGGATGCCAGCTTAACTGCGGTTTCTGCGGAGGTTCAAATTTCAGCTACAGAAACAATTTCATGCTTGATTATTCCTTCCGTGATCCGTGCAAGGTAGCATCCGAAATAAAGCTTTCACAGGATATACTCGGATCCCCGGTTTTCATGACAGGCGACCTGAATCTTGCAGGGCCGCTCTATTACGAAAAACTGTTCAAATGCGTAAAGGAGAACGGAATTGACGTGCCGCTTCTCACGGAATATTTCAAGCCTTTCGGTGAGGAATACACAAAACAGCTCAGCAGGGCTTTCCCTGATTTTTCGGCGGAGATATCTCCCGAAACGCAGGATGAGAAGATAAGGTCATGGAACAAGGGCGGATATAAGAATTCTGATATGGAGAAATCGATCGAATACACAAAAAAATACGGGGGAAAGAAATTCGACGTCTACTTTTCAATAGGAATTTCACACCAGACAAGGGATGAGGTTATGATGAGTACTGAATACGCAGGTAAACTGATGAAGAAATACTATGGAAACGGAATGAAGCTGAGCGCTTTCATATCACCAATAGCACCCTTCGTCGATCCAGGATCGCTATGGTACGAGAAATCAGAAACATATGGAATAAACGTTTATGCACGTTCAATTGCCGGCATATACAACATCCTTGATAAGGGAAGGACATGGTTCGACTTTTTGGACTACGATACCCAGTGGATGAAAAGGGAGGATATTGTTAACGCGACATATGATGCAGACATACGGATGCTCCAGTTAAGGTATGAGATTAATGATATTCCAAAGGAACTGATGGATATAATAACAAAAAACATAAACGAATACCGCGAAGGCGGAAACTACTGCAAGAATAAGAAGATGGACAAACATCTTGCCTACCTGAACAAGGATATAGAATGGTCCAGAAAGCACAGGCCCACACTCACATCACTGCTTATACTTCTTTACAAATCCTATGATTCTGTTATTTCTGGCATGAGTGTTTGATTTACGCGGCTGAAATGGCTGCATTTTCATTTTTACCTTCATTTTACGGAACTGGCCTTAATATTCTCCTGCGCGTCATTCGGTCCGGGCAATCATGGATAATTTATAAACCTCATAAATATATGTTAATAATAGATTAATCATGTTTATGATTAAAAAAACTTTAAATTCATATAAATAATATACTCTTCATGAAAGCAATAATACAGGTCTCAGAGAAGGAAAAAATTCCAATGGGAAACATAGTTGGAACCCACATAGCTCTTTTAAAGGATGTGGAAACCATAGAGGTTGTATTTCTTGAAAGCGCAATAGTTGCAACAACAAATGAAGAAATGATCAAGCCGCTGCTTGATGAAAAGAAGGTAATAGTCATGGCATGCAGGACATCCATGGAAATGAACCACATAAAACAGGAAAATCTCCTGCCGGGTGTTTCTCCGACTCCTCAGGGAGGCTTCATAGAGATCATCAGGAGGCAGCAGGAGGGCTGGTATTACATCCACGTCTGAACAGTTTATTTTTATCAGAATAATAATTTTCCAGGGATACCATATATTTTTATTTATTTTGCCGGACACGTTTTAAATTGTTTCGGGACAAATATATACGTTCATTATATAAATGAATTTCATTGATAATAAATGTTAATACGGAATTAGCCATGTGGATGCATGCTTCAGTCTTCATATTCGGAAAAACTGCTGGAAAAGATCAGGAGGAAAGAACAGATGGATCTGGACGATATCATATTCATGTACGATGAAGCCGATCTTTCAGATCTTGGGAAGATATCCAGAATGGTCACCGATTCTATCTCAGGAAAATATGTATCCTTTGTATCCAACATAATTTTGAATTACACAAACATATGCAACGTGCGCTGCAAATTTTGCGCATTTTACAGGACAGGAAAGGAGCCCGATTCATACCTTATGTCAGCTGATGATGTCATAAATGAGATCAGGAAATACTATCCTCTTGGAATCAAGCAGATCCTTATCCAGGGTGGCGTTAATCCGTCACTTGAACTTGATTATTACACCGG
>JAVRLS010000067.1:0-5566 GCA_031961205.1 Thermoplasmataceae archaeon
AAATACCTTTGATAATCCGGATACTGATGCTTCAATCATGCCTCCTGCCTGAGAACGCACTGTAATGAACGTATCATTCTTTCATAGGGCCAGGATCAATCCCTTTAATCGTTGAATGCACTGTTCCTGCCTAATTATGATATACATGCCCTGGCAAAGAATTAAGGATTGGTAATACGTTAGATATTTCTATAAGCGAATGGCCATACATCTGGCATTCGATCAGTATAGCCCCGGGGATATGCCGTTCAGGTTTTTTCAGGATTTCCCGTGATCTTTTTCCTGTTTTCGCTTCCACGCACATATGAAAGAACCATTCCAATCAGTATTATCGCTAGTGATACTATAAACGCGTGCTTCAACCCTACGAGAAATTGCGAGGAAACGCCACCCACAAGTTTTTCTACGCCTGCGAACACTTCATAGGCCACCGCCCTCGGTATTGATGCGGATGCAATTGAGATAGTTATCACAAAGCTCCCGAGCATGCCTATGCTTGCCATAGTCCTGAGTATTCCTGATGCTGCCCCGTACGTTTTCACAGGCGAACTTGCCATAACTGCGCTGTTGTTAGCAGGGAAGAACATGGAAGACCCGAGGCCGGATACTATGGATATCGGTATGATCAGGTAAATTGATGATTTCAGGCTGAGTGTCATGTAGAACAGAATTGCTACGGCCATGAGAAACATGCCAAGAGTAGCCGGTATTCTTGCCCCTATGCGATCTGAAAGCTTCCCAAATACCGGACCTGTGAAACCACCGAGTACGTATCCCGGTACAAGGAGGAGTGAACTGTCCAGCGGTGAGAGGCCACGTATTCCCTGAAGGTACATGATTATTATGAAGGTAACGGAGAGAAAGCCAAGGCTCTGGAAGAATGATGCAAATATAGAGAATGAAAAAACACGGTTGGAAAACATTCCAAGCGGGAGTATCTGGTTTTTTGAAATCTTCTCTATGTACACAAAAATGAATCCAGATATGGCACCGGCAATGATCATTGATACATTCAGGGTATCAAGGCCATGTGAGGCGAAATCAGTTGCGGCATATGATATCAGGACAAGCGCAAAGGAAAGCGTCACCATGCCGGGTATATCCATCTTCGCCTGTGCCGTCTTTCCGGTGTTTATATACTTTATTCCAAAATACAGCGCTATTATGCCGACCGGTACATTTATGTAGAATATGTATCTCCATCCTATCAGGGTTGTTATTATGCCTCCAAGGACTATCCCGAGCGTAGCTCCTGAGTTCCATCCAACAGATGTATATCCGTAAGCCCTGCCCCTCCTGTTGGCTGAAAAGTTGTCCGCGATTATGGATCCGGAGTTTGCTGTCATCATGGCTCCTCCGGTTGCCTGAACAAACCTGAATGCTATGAGCGAGAGTATGTCAGGGGAAAATCCGCAGAGGAATGATCCGGCAGTGAATACCGAAATGCCCGCATTGAATATCCTCTTTCTCGACACCATGTCCCCGAGCCTCCCGAACTGCGTTGTGGAAACGGCAGCCACAAGAAGATATGCAAGTATTATCCATATCGAAAGGTAAAGCGGTGCATGAAGAGAATCTGAAATTGTTGGAAGGGCCAGTATGACAATAGTGCTATCAATTGCACCCATCATAACACCGGCAACAAGAGGTATAAGAATAAGATCGGATCTATCCATTTGCCCACACTTCCAGTATGATGGGAAATATTGAATATCGATATTTAACTATTCCCAAAATTCACGGAACAGATCTTCCGTCTGAAACTTAGTTCTATTTCAGGCGTAGCATTTATTTACGTCTTCATGTTACATCAGAAGGTGCATATTTGGCAAAGATAAGTATATCAGCAAAATTTATTGCATTCATAGTGGCCGTTGTTTTTGTGATCATAGGCGGTTACCTTCTTGGCCGGGTTATCAGCAAGGTGGTATCAAGTGTTTATCTTCCCGAGCTTGAATGGGGGCTGGCCCTGCTTCTGATAGGTATAATAGCGATAGTGGTCATAATTCCGAAACCCAAAATGAGAAATAAGGAAAAAAAGCAGTGAAGGGATTTTTAAGCAAATATATCGTTATAACCTTATTTAAACCATTATTTTTGTCGAGAATGTCAATTTTTAGTTGAAATTAATTGTACTTTGGCGGTTAAAATCTAAAAGTTACTTCTGGAAACCCCCATAAGATATCTTTGAAACTAAAACCCTTAGTCCTGATTATACAACAAAGTCAACTAGGATTTGACAATCTCTTTTTGTCTGTGAAATTTCACTGGACTCAATCTACAACGCTCTCCAGTAGTTCAATGTATGGATCCTCATGAGATATCCTCACTTTCGCATTCAGGGGTATAAGCATCTGATCCTCTCCATGCCCGAATGGCAGCCCGTAGAGAGAAGCTCTTTTAAGATCATTCATGTACATCTCTATTATGTCCTCAACAGACGGCATCGGATCCTCCGGGTCAACGTAACTCTTGAATTCCCCGAATGCAAAGCCGGAATACTTGTCCAGCATTCCAGAAAGCTTCATTGTGAACAGGTAACGGTCAATGTCTCCGGACGTGACTCCCGTGTCCTCGGCAAAGAGGATTTTTCCTGATGAATCCGGCATGTAGCCTGTACCTATAAGCGATGCCAGGACAGAAAGGTTTGTCCCTTCGCTTATCCCGTCAGATTTTCCGGATATTATGTATCTGACTATTCTTTCGGAATTTGAGTTTATGTGGCCGGAGGTACCCTTCAGAACATCCATGAACTGGGAGAAATTTGTTTTCGAGAATTCTTCCGGATCCGAGGCAGGCATCGGGCCGTGGAATGTGACGAGGCCTGTCTTGTAATTCAGTGCAAGATGCAGGGCAGTTATATCGCTGTATCCAACGAAGATCTTCGGATGATCCCTGATCCTGTCATAATCAAGGTAAGGCAGTATGTGTATCGATCCATAGCCGCCCCTGGCACAGAATATTGCCTTGACAGAATCGTCAAGGAATGCGTTCATGAGTTCGTCGCGCCTCTGCATATCCGGAGCCGCAAGCTGGTTCATCTGCACAAGCTTCTTTATGTTATGGCCAAGCGATATCCTGTAACCCGCTTTTTTAAGGCGCGAAATTGACTTTGAAAGCGTCTTCATATCCGGCGCGCTTGCCGGGGCTATTATCCTTATTTCGTCACCTTCCCTGAGCTTCGGAGGCTTTATCTGCTGCATATTATCATCTCCTGAATTCGTCTTTTATATCAGCAATTAGTTTTTTGCTGGATATTATTCTTTCAACGGAACTGAAAGCAATGTCAACCGCCCTTATCAGGTTTGCGCCGGCAAGGGCTGGATTTGCCGCTTCCCTGAATGCATCCGTGTGCGCCGGTATTCCGGGATCGACTATTTTCATGTCTATATGCCCGGTGGGTACGACCTGGCTTACATTTGCCTCATCTGTGCTTCCCATGGGATCTTCGGCGGTTTCATCGATGTTTACCACGCTGAGGCCTTCATTGTGGCATTCTTCCTCCATAATCCTGTCAATAACCCTATTCGATCTGTATTCCTCATAAAGTGGCGTTATTTCCCTTATCTCAACCGCTGATCCGTAAGCTTCAGCTATGCTCTTGACGGCATGCATTATCTTTTCCCTCAGGCTGTTCAGGCAATCCAATTTTTTAGCCCTTATGTCAATTTCCATAACAGCCCTGTCCGGTATAACATTGGATGCTTTTCCACCCTCCTTTATTATCATGCCGACAACGGTGAAACAATTCGGTGGCATGGAATTCTTGATGCTGTTTGCGGCTCCGTAGGATTCGATGAGCGGTGCAAGTGCATTTATGCCGTATTCCGGACTCAGCAGATGGGAAGATCGCCCCTTGAATATTATTTCCGTGGTGATATCCGAAAGGGCCTTCGCCCCAACTGCCCACCTGTCATCAGGATGCATGCCGATCACAAAATCTATCCCGCTGAATGCGCCAGATCTGGCGAATATTGCCTTGCTGCCGGCATATTTGCCTATTCCCTCTTCCGAGGGGGTACCGAAAACGACGACGCTGCATTTCAATTTTTCACATATATTTACTGCAGTGCCAAAAGCCCATGCCGATATCAGGTTATGGCCGCATGAATGCCCGTTTGGAAGCGCATCGTATTCAGCAAGTATACCTACAGTTGGCCCGCCCTTCATGCATTCTGCCCTGAATGCCGTGTCCATGCCCATGTAGGGATATATGACAGTAAAACCATGTTTCCTGAACTGTTCAACAAGGAAGGAGGACGATTTGTATTCTGTGCTGCCTATTTCAGCAAGCCCATAGATCGTTTTTGATACGTCCAGTATTTCCTTCTTTCTTTGTTCTTCCATGATTATGCATGATCCGGTTCCTTAATTTTTTTTTCATTGAAATCATTTGAAGTAAACCTTACATAAATTATCGCGTTCAGGAACGCATTATAATCGTTCAATGACAGAATGCTGGATGTAACATAAGGGGAGGCATATCGCACTTCTGAAAGTCCTTGTTTTCACAAATGTTCTTATATTGTTGTATAATGACTGTTAAAATATTTGCGTATCAGGGGTGTTTAATTGAAGAGAAGTTCAAGAGATTGGAAAAAAAGAGGAAAAATGAGATGGAAGTGGAGAAAGAAGAGAATAAGAAGACTGAAGAAGGAAAGAAGGGCAAATAAGGCCTGATCACGTCTGTGATCCTGGATCCGGGCTGGATAAACCGCGGTTTCGCTGACTGCCCGGTTCCGGCCATTGCTTTTAATTTTGTTCGTATAATGTGAAGGTCATCTGCTTCCTGAAGAATGACCGGCTAATTTTAAGAGTTTCAAATCTCCATTCGACCTGGGATTCTTATCCGGGGACATGGCATTTCGCATTTGTTAAACGACTTATTTTAACGCTTTACGATTTCCCCTGAATCCTCCGGCCATTTTCCGCTACAATGGGATCGTTTGCCGCCGAAATTGGAAAAATCTTTATTCCCCGTTAGCATCTTTCGTTATGGATGAGGATTTAAGCAAGTATATCAACAGCGTAATGAAAACCATGCCTTCCGAGGATCTTTATTTTGAAGCTGTGAGGGACATAATGAAGGATCTTATCAAGGAATACATAAAGAAGAAGATAAACAGCGATGAGAGCCTTAAGAAGGAATTTGCGAAGGTGATAGAGGATTTCATGGAGGCCCGCATAAAGCAGTACGATGCTATGGCAAACATGGCAAAGGTCATCGCAAGGATAGGCATAGTCAGTGCGCCAAACGAGATAAAAAACGAAGTTTATACTGATTTTATAGAGGTGTTCCAGAAGGAAATAGAGGAAATAATGAAAAAAATCCTGTAACCGGATAAAGATCATTCTTCGCTGAACTTTTTGATTATTGTACTTTTTGAATTCAAATCGAAAAGTGTCAGCATGGACGGTTTTGGGCTGAAATTCATCATTTTCTGGTACTCGGTCTGTGACTGCCATGTGGACGAATTAACGTACCTGACACCCTTGTATGCCCCGAGAAAATGTGAATGTATGTGGCCGGTGATAAATATGTCCGGAACTGTTTCTATAACATGGT
>JAVRLS010000068.1:0-5524 GCA_031961205.1 Thermoplasmataceae archaeon
GATCGCCGGTTTCTTTCGATTCCCTGTACATTTCAGGAAATGCGACGGAAACATTCATCTTGCCGGATGCAACGGCATTTACCGTGTCATTTCCAGGATTATAGAGATCGAAGAACATGTTCGTTATGAAGACCTTCATTGCAACGGATGGCGAAGAACGCGCAATTTCCTCGAGTATTATCATGTACGCCCTGTCGTCAAGCCCGGATCCGCCGCTTTCAACCGGGGCCCTTGCTGTCAGGAAGCCCTGCGATCCCAGCTTCGCTATGAGATCATCGGGTATGCCGCCCCTCTCAATGTTCAGGGCAATGTTCTCAATATTCTTGTCCACGAATTCCCTTACCGTTGTCCTTAGAATCTCGTATTCCTCCATCACTGTTCATCACCTGTTTTAAGCATTCTTGCTATCACGAGTCTTTCGATCTCGCTTGTCCCTTCCCATATTTCCATTATCTTTGCATCCCTGAAAAAGCGCTCCATTCCGGAATCCAGGCCGTCAATTCCGGCAACGTTCATGGCCTTCTGGGAAACGTAAACTGCAGTTTCAGCCGCATACGCCTTGGCCATGCTTGTTACGGCCGGATCCGGGTTGAAGCTGAATATATGCGAGGCAGCCTCGTAAGTTAATAGCTTTGCAGCCTCGATCCTTGTTGCCATATCGGCTATCTCGAACTGTGTGCTTTCGCCTGCGGATGTTACTCCACCCCGTTTTTCTAAGATCTTCAGCGTTCTGTCCAGTATGCCCTGGGATATACCGAGTGCCTGGGCCGCAACGTACGCACGGCTTATATCAAAGAATGTCATTATATAATAGAATCCCTTTCCGGGTTCGCCAACCAGGTTCTCCTCCGGCACCTCCACATTCTCGAGAATAAGTTCAGCGGTATCTGTCGCACGGACTCCAAGCTTTCCCCTGAGCTTATTGGATTTAAAACCGGGCATTGACCTTTCGACAATGAAGACGCTCATTCCATGGTGTTTTTTCTTCTCTTCAGATGTTCTCGCAAGCAATACGAAAAAGTCCGAAATGTCCCCGTTTGTTATGAACATCTTTGAACCGTTCAGGACGTAATGATCGCCCTTCTTCACGGCTGTGGTCTTTATGTTTGCCACATCGCTTCCTCCGCCAGGTTCGGTTACAGCGAAACCCATCTTTGCCGTTCCGTTGAAGATGCGGCTCAGGTACTTTTCCTTCTGTTTTTCATTGCCGAAGAGTGCGATTACCTCATTCCCGAAGTATGGGAGGAGCATGGATATCCCGAGGCCCGCATCGTACCTGCAGAGTTCCTGTGTAGCGATAAGTATCGACCATGGATTTGCGTAATCGATTATATGTTCGTTAAATGATTTTCTGAAAATTTCATCGGGATACTTTTCATCATGATCGTAATGGTATGCAACATCCTCAGTGAACTCTCTCCTCGCGAATTCATCGACCTTCTTCTTTATCTCAATCAGATCGGGAGATAACTCAAAATCCATATCAATACCTCTGGAAAACGACAGAATACCCCTGCCCGCCACCAACACAGAGAGTTGCGACACCGTATTCTTTCTTCTTTTCCTGCATGATCCTTGAGACCGTACCGCCGATCCTCGCACCGGTAGCTCCCAGCGGATGGCCGATGGCTATTCCGCCGCCGTGTATGTTAACCCTGTCCTCCTCTATCCCGAGTTCCCTCATGGCGTTGATGGCGACAACGGCAAACGCCTCGTTTATCTCCCATACACCTATGTCACCGGCTTCCAGCTTTGCCTTCTGCAGGGCGATCTTTGTTGCCGGGACAGGCCCCTCACCCATTATGGATGGATCGACACCGGCCCAGCCGAAAGAAACTATCTTCGATAGCGGTTTCAGGCCGTATTCTTTGACCTTCTTTTCTGACATGAGCATGGTCAGTGATGCGCCTGCGTTGAGGGGTGATGAGTTTCCAGCTGTTATCAGTCCGTCCGGCTTGAATGCCGGCTTGAGTTTTTTCATCTCCTCAACCGAAACGTTCCTCCTTATGCTCTGATCCTGGTCAACTGAAACAACCTCCCCGTTGACCTCAGCATCAATGGGAACTATCTCTCCCTTGAAGAATCCGGAATCCAGGGCCTCGCTTGCCAGCTTATGGCTTCTGTATGAAAACACGTCCATATCATCCCTGCCGATGCCCTTAAGGGCCGCGAGCTTCTCAGCCGTAAGTCCCATGGAATAGCCGGTATTCATGTCATATTTCATGTATTCCGGCCGGACAAGCAGCTTGATATCCGGCTTCAGGTAGGGGCTGTTGTTCATCGGCACATGCGTCAGGTGTTCAAAGCCTCCTGCAAGTATGACATCAGCGTTTCCGGTCATGATCTCCATGGCCCCGATGGTCATGGCATTCAGGGATGATGAGCACGCACGGTCAAGTGCCATGCCAGGCACGTTAAACGGAAGGTTTGCAAGCAGTATCGGGTGCCGTCCGCCATAGGTCCAGTTCTCGTCCTGCTGTAATGCACATCCGGTAATGACATCGTTTATTTCCTCCGGCTTCAGGCCGGTCTCATCGATCTCAATGTTTATGAGCTTCGCCAGGGCTTCATCCATTCTCAGGGAGTTAAAAACATCCCGTTCCGGATCACTTGGCCGTGAACGGGAAAATGCCGTTCTTTTATAATCTACTAGATATACTTCATTGCTGCTCATTGTTTATCAAATGTTTAAATGTGAATTTGCTTATAAGTTTACCGAGCATATATACACAGCAAAAAGTAGATATTTGATATTTTATTCATACAGTGGAAGATAAAATTATGACGAATCTTCAGCGATATAGAAGCGGCATGTGCTGTCATATATAAATATGGATAATGCACGTCCCGTAATGCTTTACGCTTATTACTGGCGATCATTTTTTGTACATCATTTATGTGGAAATACCGGCTGAAACTGAAAATGATAAAATTATGACATATTAAGAATAAGTAGAAGGATACAATGAAAGACATCTCCATGAAAGTGCCGTTCTCCCATAATGCGGATAATATTTCATTCACGCACTGCCGGATCGAATTATACGGATCCGCTGGAAAAATTATATCTCTATGGCAGCGGAAAGCCAAAAAAATCAATCGCAGAAAATAACATTACATCATCCGGATCATGCTGCAGTGAGAAAATTTCTAATACGGAATCCTGCATGCCAGTTCGATTGCAATGCATGTTATCGAAGAGGCTAAAGGGTTCCTTTCGGAATTCGGGAAAGACATAATGAAAGATTCATTCAATTATTCACTGAATCGTGATCTTTATGACGGCAAATACGGCAAGGAAAACGGCGTGAAGGACCCGGGAAAATTTGCAGGCATATCCGTGGATAAGGGTTCGGCCGTGGTGTCATTTGAGAATGCTTTGCTGAGGGTTAAAGAATATGAAGGGAATATATACGAATTTACATGGTTTGATGGCCCTGCCATGCCACTTGAAAGCCTCCAGGAAAGCGGAGGATTCCACATGGAAGGTGATAAAGCAGTATCCGGCAGCATTTCCATAAGTTTCGCTGATCCCGATATATTCGTAACAGGAAACGATGGGAATGAGATTGAGAGGGGCCACGTCGAGGTTTCCGGTGGCTACCTGAAGCATATTACCAGCCTCAATGGCTGGGATCGCCTTTTCGGATCCGGGGAAAGGGCATTTTCGCTCAATCTCAGGGGCCAGGTATGCCGCCTGTGGAATCACGATGCAAACGGGTCATACGGCCCGGATTCAGATCCGCTTTACCTGAACATACCGGTGATACTGCAGGAGGGAAATGGAAAATTTGTCATGAGATTATACGCCAACGCCGGCGACGGTTACATAGACGCAGGATACAGCAGCGAGGATCATATGATGGTTTCATTCAGATCATTGCCCATGAAATATTACATAATTACTGGAAACCTGAACGATATATACAGATCGCTTTCAAGGATTACAGGAAGGCCATACATGCCACCGGAGTGGGCCCTGGGATTCCAGCAGTCCCGCTACAGTTACATGAACGATGAAGAGGTCCGGCGCGTAATTGATGGATTCAGGAAAAACGGGATTCCCCTTTCCGCACTTTACCTTGACATAGATTATATGGACAGTTACCATGACTTCACATTCAACAGCAGATCATTCCCTGACATGAAGTCACTTGCAGCCTATGCCTCGGAATACGGCACACACATTATAACGATTATAGAGCCGGGCGTTAAATTCGATCCCGGATACCGCATATACGAAGAAGCAATGAAAAACGGTTTCTTCATAAAATATCCGGATGGCAATACGCTTTACGCACCGGTATGGGCCGGAATGTCTGCGTTTCCTGATTTTTCAAGGCCGGATGTATCGGGCTGGTGGGGTTCGCAATACGATTATATGCTTGAATCCGGTGTTTCCGGCTTCTGGCATGACATGAACGAACCGGCCATCTTCACGGGCTGGGGTGACAACACAATGGCCGAATCAGCTGTCCAGGCGGAGGGCAGGCACGGGGATATCCATAACCTCTTCGGATATTATATGGCAAAGGCTGCCTTCGAACATCTTTCACGTCGTTCAAGACCGTTCATACTTTCGAGATCAGGATGGGCGGGCATTAGCAGGTATGCATGGATATGGACCGGAGATACTGAAACCAGCTGGAAGGAGCTGAAACAGAACCTTATAACGATCCTGAACCTCTCAATGTCCGGGATATCGTACACGGGATGCGATATAGGCGGTTTTACCGGATCACCGACGGGCGATCTTTTCATAAGGTGGCTGCAAATGGGCGTCTTTTTGCCGCTTTTCAGGGTCCATTCCTCAAAGAATACGGGCAGGCGCGAGCCATGGGAACTCGGTAAATATTCAGGATTGGCTGCCGGAACCATCAGGATGAGATACCGCCTGCTGCCATACATCTATACGGAAACCTACAGATCGCATATAACGGGCATTCCAATTGTGCGGCCGGTATTCTGGGCTGATCCTTCGGATTCAAAATTGCTGGATACTGACGATGAAATGATGTTCGGCGATTCTATCATGGTGGCGCCGGTGATGGAGAAGGGGATGAATTCAAGGGACGTTATCTTTCCGCCGGGAAAATGGTATGACTTCTATAACGATCATTTATTCTCAGGCAAATCTGAAATAAACGCGGGACTAGAAAAGATTCCCTTCTTCATTGCAGAAGGATCGATAATACCGGTAGATGAAGATGGAAAGATAACGATAAACGTATATTACTCGGACCGTGGAATGAAGGGTGAATTTTACTCTGATAATAGCGGATCTGACCACCTGCTTGAGGATTTTTCAGTATCTGCGGACGGTGATATAAGGTGGGGAAGGGAAGGCACATATGAGAGCCGGTACCGTGAATATCGCTTCCGTTTCCATGGCATCACCCTTTCTTCAGTGAATATCAATGGACATGATGTTCCTGTTGACGAAAATTCATTTATTACAAGCGAGAAATTTGAAAGCGCAAAGCTTGTCCTGCAGAAATAGGAAATAACCTGTTTCTCTTCCTTT
>JAVRLS010000069.1:0-5223 GCA_031961205.1 Thermoplasmataceae archaeon
AATAAGAAAATTTATATTGGAAGATCAGTAGTCACCATGTGGATACACAGAGATTTACCCTGCCCATGAATAATGAGAACGTGTCATTTGTAGTGGGTGAGAATGCAATAAAGCATCTTGCTGAAGAAGCCGGGAAATATGACAGTGTCATAGAGGTTATAAGCAAGAATGTGGAGGAACTCTACAGTGATCACGTACCCGAACTGCAGGATGCTGGCCCGTCGCTGATGAAGGTAACTACAAATGACGGAGAAACGCTCAAGAATATGAGGAACTACCAGAAAATTATAAAGCTGATGGTTGAACGCAAGATAGACAGGAATTCGCTCCTGGTATACATTGGAGGCGGGACGGTAGGTGACTTTTCAGGATTCATAGCATCTACGTACAAACGCGGGCTTAAGATGGTTGCCGTACCGACAACACTGCTTGCGCAGATTGACAGTTCAATAGGCGGAAAAAACGGCCTTAACGTCTCTGACGTCAAGAATGTCATAGGGACATTCTACAATCCTTACCTGATCCTCGATGATATGCACTTCCTGAAATCAAACAGGCAGCTGGTGAGAGACGGCATTTCAGAAGCCATCAAGTACGGGATCATTTACGGCGGCGATATTTATGACATGCTTAAAAGCAACAATGAAAACACAATCGAGGAAAGGCTTGCAGAACTTGTGAAAGCGAGCATCAGGATTAAAACCGAGATAGTAAACAGGGATTATTATGATACAAACGGAATAAGATCGGTGCTCAACTACGGGCATACAATAGCCCACGGCATAGAGGCCGCATCGGGAAATGAAATATCCCACGGAATTTCTGTCGCCACCGGTATGCTGGTTGAGGCACATATAGGGAATAAGTACGGAAGTACGGATCCGGAAGTTGCTGAATCGATCGTTTCAATGATGGAAAGGTACGGGATACCGAGGGTTGACATAAAATCAATAGGGATAACAAACATTCTCAGATATATCATGAACGACAAAAAGATGCATGATGGCGCTATCGACATGAACATACCGTCATCCATTGGAAAGACAACAGTGATCAAGGCCAACGAAAGGACACTCAGTGACGGTATGAATACATTCATAAAGGAATATGAAAGATGAAACGATCGTTACCGGACTCATAGGGAGGCCGGTTACGCACTCAATAGGCCAGATAGTTTTCAACAGGGTATATGCATTTGAGGGGATTAACGCCATATATCTGGCCATAGATGTCATGAAAGGCGAGCTTGAAAATTTTGTACGGAAATCCTCATTCATGCTGGCGTACAACGTTACGATTCCACACAAAGTTTCCATAATCAATTTTCTTGACAGGATCGATAGATCGGCTTCCAGAACCGGATCCGTGAACCTTGTAAATGATGGTTGTGGATTCAATACAGATTATGCGGGCTTCGGATTCGCTGTAAAGAAAAATCGCATAAATTTCAACGGGAAGAAAACGATAATAGCCGGAACCGGGGGGATCTTTAGAACCGTTTACCGTTACATAAATGACAATTTTCCAGGATCGGACATAACGGTGAAATCCCGTGACCCTGCGAGGGCCAGGCGCGTGCTGGATGGAATAATCGAAGGCGAAAGTATAGTGAGGGAAAGCAGCGAAAAGTATGATATACTTATAAACTGCACACCCCTCGGGACTTACCCGGATTCCGGAAACCCGTTTGAGATGAAGAACGTTGCTGATGTATCGATTGGGATAGATGCCGTTTACAATCCGCCGGAAACACCATTTTTGAAAATGATCGCCGGTTCCGGCGGAAGATCCATCAACGGCCTTGATCTTTACGCAGGTCAGGCGGCCGAAACATTCAGGATAATTTTCGGAAGATCTTGCAAAGCAGATATATATAGCATTGCGGTGGAGGCTCTGCATGAAACGGGTAGTCTCTGAGGCAAACGGCGGCCTGAGCGTTATTTCAGCATTCACGGGCAGCACCGGAGCGGCCATGTCAATCGACCTCGGCATGAAATGCACGATCAGCGAAACGACCGGAAGGAAAAGCGGCAACGGGATAATTTCAATGCTAGCCGAAAGATTCGGAATATCCCGCAACTACAGTATACGCATAGAGAGCAGGATTCCTCCCGGGTACGGATTGAAAAGCAGCAGCGCATACGTTCTCTCAATCGTTTCCTCATTCCTGAAGTTCGAGGACATAGCCATGGACGATATTGATATGCTCAGGCTTTCCTCGGAACTTTCAAAAAAAGCGGGGATCTCAAGGACAGGAGCCCTTGACGACCTGTGCCAGTCATACTACGGCGGTTTCTGCATGACGGACAATACCAGGAACAGGATACTTGTTAGAAGAAGGGTGCCGGAATACCCGGTCCTGCTTTCCGTAAGGGGCCAGAAACGGCTGTCGTCTGAGGTCAGTATGCCGGCGGATTCCGGGAATTCCTTCAGGAGCCTGGAAAAGCTGGTATACGCCGGCTACATGTTTGAGCCCATGGTGATAAACGGCTTCCTCTACGGATCAATCATGGGCATCGATATGGATGCCGTTAAAAAAATGGTTGAATCTTCGGCCCTGTATTCGTCCCAGAGCGGGAAGGGCCCGGCAGTGTTCGGCATATTCAGCGATCGCAGGCGTATTGATGACGCCGCCAGGAAAATAGAGGGCAGGACAATTAAGACGAAACTCTCAAATGCCGGGTTGAAGGTGAAGATCTACGAAGATTAATACGATACCGGGTGAAGGTAAGGTTACGATCGATCTGCCCTCAAGCAAGAGCCACACGCAGAGGTACGCCATAGCGGCTTCTGTTCTCGGAAGCGATATCGTAATGCACGGCGTATCCATGTCGGATGACGAAAGGATCTCGATAGGGATAGCAGATGCATGCAGGAACGTTATGATCGATGGCTATGATGTGCACATCAGCGGAGAATTCCGGTGCCCCTCCGATCTCTATGCCGGGGAATCGGCGACCGCCTACAGGCTTTCCATGGGTTCATTCGCTGCAAAGAAATGCGCTGTCCGTTATCATGGATCTCCATTCCTTGCTTCCAGGCCGGTTCGCGGTCTTCAGGCGGCCCTGGAAGATCTTGGCGTTTCCTTTAAAAGGATGGACGATGGATTCTTTACAGTCGATGGTAAAGGATCGAAAAATATTCCGGTTACCGTTTCAGGAGAAAGCTCACAGTTTGCGTCATCCCTCATGATATACTATGCAGCAATGGGCGGGGGCAGATTCATGATCCGCAATCCGAAATCAGCAGGATACCTGAATATAACGGCAGAATGCCTGGAATCATTCGGGTTCAGGGTATATATTGGCGATGAAATAATAGTTGAAGAGAGGGAGAGAAAGAACGCTGAAGTGAATATTGAGAGGGATTTTTCATCCGCCGCATTCTTCATGGTTCTCGGATCGATATCGGATCGCTGGGATATATCAATTAACGGACTTAACAGGAACAGTGTGCAGCCAGACAGCGCGATTCTCTCGATCATCGGCGGCAACCTGGAATGGAACGGGGATGTACTTAACGTAAAATACGGTATTGATGATGAGATCATCGTGGATGCCGGCGTAAATCCGGATCTGTGCCCTCCACTCGCAGTTGCCGGAATATTTTCGGATTCCGGCGTAATTATCAGGAACACGGAAAGGCTGAGATCAAAGGAATCTGACAGGGAAAGTGAAATAGAAAGGCTTGCAGGGATGTTCGGCGCTCACGTGGAAATATCGGATACGTATATGCGAATAAGGAAAGGCGAATTGCGTGCACCGGCCTATACCGGTTTCACGGATCACAGGATGATCATGGCTGCGGTGATTGCCGGCCTTGCATCAGGAAAGCCTGTAATGCACATGAATGCAGAAAATGTATCGAAAAGCTTTCCTTCCTTTTTTAATGAAATAGGGAAACTGTCACATATCCGGATCATAGAATAGTTTCTGCGTTATAGTTTTATATCCATTGCTTATTATCTATTATGCTTATTTTCAATGATGCACGGAAGATGCTGCTTGAGAGGATGAATGAACATTATGATATCAATGGGAAGGATGTTTATTTTGATGAAAGTAACCATTCGGATATAACGGTCAGGATCTTTTCTGTAATGAAAAAATATGGAAAGACCGGCGAGGAAATATACGATGTCCTGAAAAAAGCAGTTGAAAACGAGCCTTATGTGGAACGTACAGAACTGAAGGATGCCTATGTGAATATTTACATATCAAGGCGCTGGATGCTGGAAAATATAGTTGAATCCGTGAAAAAGAGCGGGAAATACCCCGATGTTTTCCAGGAGGCTGAAAGGGTCAGCGTGGAGCATACAAGTGCCAACCCGACCGGCCCGCTTCATGTGGGGCGTGCACGGAACTCCATAATAGGCGATTCCATATACCGCCTTGTACAGAGATATGGCTACAGGGCCGCTTCCATGTATTTTGTGAATGATTCCGGGAAACAGATGATGTCGCTTTATACTGCATATATGATGTACGGCGGTGACCTGACTGTTGAGAACCTTCTTTCAGATTACCAGAGAATCTACAGGGAAATGGAAAACGATCATGATATTGAGAAAAAAATAGCCGAAAATATCGAAAGGTACGAAAAAGGAGATTCGATGATATACGATGAGATCAGGAAGATAGCCTCTGTTATGCTTGACGGGATTACGGGATCGCTGGCACGGATCGGGATCACGTTTGATGAATTCAACTGGGAATCTGATCTCCTGAGGGATGGGAGTGTAAAAAAAGCGATAGAGAGCATAGAAACCGAAAACGAGGATAATGCGTCCTTTACAAGGATGCAGGAAAGGAAGATATTCCTTACCAGGAACGACGGAACAACGCTTTACTTTGCCAGGGACATAGCGTACCACCTTTACAAGGCCGAAAATTACGAATGGATAATAGACGTTCTCGGAGAGGATCACAAGGATCATGGCAAATTGCTCGATTATGTCCTCAAGAAACTAATAGGCCTTGATACAAGGATTTCATACGTTTTCTACAGCTTCATCTCACTCGATACGGGAAAGATGTCCACAAGGAAGGGAAACATAGTATCCCTTCCGGATCTGATAGAAAGGATGGGCGAAGAAGCATACAGTACAGTCAGGGAGAAGAGGCCGGAACTTGACGATGCAAAGTTGAGGGATATATCTGAAGCCGTTGCATCATCATCCATACGATTCAGCATAGTGAAGGTCAGCGGATCAAAGCCGATAAC
>JAVRLS010000070.1:0-5216 GCA_031961205.1 Thermoplasmataceae archaeon
TTCCGGCGGGCAGTCCTGTTTCCGTTACGGTTACATTGAACGTAGCAATATAGTACAGGGTAATATTCATAACAGGCCCCAGTACGGTGAAATCGCCGGATGCGAGATCCAGATCCCCCATAAATGTCTGCGGAACCAGTTCTTCCTGATTGTTCTCAAGGATGAAGCCCAGGAGAAAATATGTTCCGTTTGGAAGGAAAAGTGTGCGGCTGCTTCCATATTTTATATTGTAAAATGCATTGTTAATATCAAAATATGTTTCTGTGCCTGGCGGAAGTCCGGAAGCCGTAACGTTTACCTCATTTCCAGGCATTGTTAATGGCGAATAATCGTACCCGTCATTTATACTTCCGTTAAAAATACCCTCGCCATTGAAAATGAAGCCCACGCCGGAACCGTTGTAAGGTTCACTCCCGTTTCCAAAATAGTTGTAATAGTAATTACCGCCCTGTATATCCTGGCCCAGAATGTTTCCATTGAGAACGATTCCGTCAATGATTTTAGGCGAACTTGAAGGCCCTTTCGTTACGTTGAACCGGTTGTGATAAACCACCTGTGCGCCATTATATATATTCGCATCCTGCCCGTCTATGCTGACAACGGGGACAGTTGTCCTGAATATATTATTGTACACAGTATTATTTGAACTTTCAACTGTAAGGCCTATGGGATCGTAACCGTAATACGATCCGGGATAAATTTCAGCAAAATCAGAAAATGTGTTGTTCCATACGTAGTTACTGGAATCCGCCGCTCCCGGGTTATAAATCAGGATCCCGGATCCCTGGCTCTCAATGTTATCATGATCGATCAGGCTTTCCGTTACGTTCCACAGCATTAGTGAAGCAACGTATGGAACATTATATGCCGTTGCATTGTTAAAGACGATGGTGCTGAACCATCCTGATACTGTGCTGTTTGACACAATTATATGCGATGAGTTGTAGAAAACGATCTGTAAAAAGTTCACGGATGAAACTTCAAAATCCTGGGTAAGCCCCGGTAGAAGTGACGATGGAAGATTCACCATGAATACAGGGCTGCCGGAAGGCGTTCTGAAACCGTCATAGATCACGTAAGCCGTTGTATTCCAATCCTGTATGCCGCTGAAAACAGGATAAAGGTAATCGTTTGTCCGGCTGAATGCAGGATTCATTATAGTTGAGACAGGTTCATCTTGTTCCGCATAATAAAGCGGGCCCGGGATTAGATACGGATTCGACAGCGTACCGCTTCCGGAAATGCTAAAATCCTCAAGCTGCTGATTGCTGCTGAAGTACAGCGGTGTATAGAGGCCGGTTGAATTGCTGCGGACAAGCGTTACAGTTCCGGTATTATTCATGCCATTTGAAGAAATGTCAATTGAATTCATCACAACGGGCTTATAGTAACTCAGCAGAAATTCTATCGAATATGTTCCCGGTTCCAGGCTGAAATTGAAATTGCCGCTTGCATTCTGGGGCGCCCACTGGGCCGAACTGTTTGACATTCTTCCTGCATTGTCAACCATTATGAAAGCATTCGACGGAGTGACTTTTCCTTTTATGGTGGCGTATCCCTGATTGCCTGAAACCCCCCAGAGGGGATCCACGAATGAAGGGCCGGTTGAAAGATGCGCCGTATGACCGGTAAAGTATTCACTTATGCCGGAAGACGTTTCACCGGATTCTGATCCCGCATCGTACGCAGATCCTACAGGAGAATAACCGGTTTGATTCATAAAATAAAGGTTTTCTGTTCCGCTGATACTGTAGAAATCAGCTGTTGATCCGCCTCCAGGACCGCTGATTACGAACTCTGCATCCATCGGTATAAAACCTGTTCCGGTTAGTGTATCCCCGCTTACGGTGTATCCGGCTTCCGGAACTTTAATGGAGTTTAAGCCGCCCGTGGAGTTGAACTGGACCATGTCATAACTGCCGTGCTTGAATTCATGTTTTCCCGATGGGGAATAACCCGAGATGGAATAATTGAAAAACACCGTGTTATAACCGTTTATGTTTGTGGAATTGAGGTAAACATCCACCGTGAATGGAAAAGTTATATTGATTGACGGACCGATCTTATAATAAAATACTCCAGGCTCCACGGTGCCGTTATATGAATGGAATTCGTTTCCAGTTATGACAGCGTCTGGTGAGCTGAAATTCCAGATGTTGTCAACAAATGTAAGCTGATGGGTCATGGTTGAATACTCGATCACATTCTGGGTCCAGTACTGGTATCCCGTTGTCCCAAATAACGTCACATTGGTTAGAACCGCATTCAGCTGGACTGAAAAGCTGTGCGGCGCATCCGAATCCATATAAAATTCTTCCGCAGAATCCAGATTCAAAGATCCCATGAAACTGGATGTTGTATATGTGTATGGCGTTAATGTTCCGGAATCGTTCAGTATGCCATAGCTTGCAACACCCATAGGGGCCGGAGCGGATGTGTATGACGGTTTTATAACATTCGATTCTTCCACGGGGGCCACATCAAAATTGGGGAGGTATCTCGCCTCTTCAGGTACGCTGGAATTGTCAAGGGCATGCGATATCAGGTCGCCCATACCGGACCAGCCGCCTGTCACATTGACGATCTGTTTTGATATGTTATTTTGCTGCACGGAGTAGTTCAGGCCGGAAGACGCAGGATCCTGTGCTATTCTGTATGCAGAAGATGCCGCAACATTTCTGCTTGATGGGGAAACAGGTGAAACTGCTGAAACAGAAACAGCAGATAAAATGACAATAACTGCGAATAGGAGTACGTAGCTTTTTACTGGATACGGAACGGACATTGAAAGATAAGCAAAATCAAAGTATTAAACGATTGCTGGTCCCTGAAGGTGTAAGTATAATAACACTGCCATAGTTCCACTGAACGCATGAATCCTGCAATAATTCAATCAATTAGTTTTTCCATTCTGTATGCGTTTCTGGAACCCTTATATTTCTCAATGTAAAAATTTTCAAGGAATTCTGTTTCCACGAAGCCCATCACCTTATAGAAGGAAATAGCATTCGCATTCTTTTCCCTCACCTCCAGCACTATCGTGGAATAGCCCATAAACCGCGCTTTTGATTGAATATTTTTCATCATGGCATGGCCAACGCCCCTTCCTGAATAACCGGGATCTACGGCGATGCTTTCGATATCAATTTTTTCGCTTTCCACAGGCATGGCCACGGTGTAGCCAGCGATAGCTTCACCTATCTGCGCTGTTATACTTATTGATCGATCATCTTCAAGGACTTCCCTGAGGTAACGTTTTGAATACGGACCGACTTCAAATGCCCTTTTTTCAAGAATGGATATAGAATCCAGATCATCGTGGCAGTACCTTCTTATAATCATGTCAATCCACTGAAAATTTCAGGAAGTCACTTTTCAATCGCATTTTTAATCCTGTTTATCGTGTACTCCTTTCCAAGGTTGTAAAGGAAATAACCCAGACGGGGCCCCCTTTCTTTATTTATGAGAACCCTGTAGAAAGCTGAAAACCCCTTCTCGGGAGCTACGCCGAGTTCCTTGAGTATTTCATGGACACCGTTATGTATCTCACTGGATTCCCATGTTATGCTGTCGGCTGATTCCAGAAATTTTTCAAGTACCTTTTTTTCATCCGCCGTGAGATCAACCTTTTCGTCTAAATCGCTAAGTTTAAATTTTAATGTATCAGGAGCGTAAGATGCAAGCCAGTTCTTTGCGTATGATATTTCGGTCATTATATCCTTTTCATCGATTTCTTCATTCACGGATGCCTTTGCCGCCCTTATGATTTCATCCTGCCTTGTGTATATCTGCACAAGCGTCACAAGATGCCTGAAACTGACAGGATATGCCTTTTTGTGCAGGTCTATAAGCGAGTTCTCCACTATTCTCCTCTGATCTTCTTCCATTTCCTTTCCTGAAAAATACTCATCCTGGTACCTTTCAAATTCATCCATCATGCTGAGCATACCGAGGCCTGGATCAAAATCTATGTGCCTTGAAGGGGAAGACCTGGCCATAACAAAGCGCAGTATGGCTGGAGGTATGGTTTTAATCATGTCGCTTGCCGATATATTTATCCCGGTTGATGAATGCATTGCCCCTTTTCCTTTAAGGATTATCCTTTCGTATGTCAGTGGCAGCGGAGGTTCTATACCGAAAACCTGCTTTGCGATCTCCTTGCCTGTATCATATGATCCGCCGGGGGCCCCGTGATCCTTTCCGAAGGGCTCTATCGTGACATGAAGTGCGTACCATTTGGCAGGCCATTCCACACGCCATGGCATCTTGCCGTCATCCCTGCGCACATCAGAGAAACCGGAATGACCGCATGAGCATACGTACTCCACGTAAGGATATTTATAAGAAATAACCTTTGTAGTCGTAAGCCGGCCACACTTTTCGCATATGGGTTCATACGGGTAAAAATCGCTTTCAATGGACCTGCCGGAAATTCTTTCAAGTATCTCCTTGATTTCAGATCTTTTCTGCATAGAAAGATCTATTGCCTTTGAAAGTATCCCGTCACGGTAAAGATCCGAAGTGCGTATTACGTTTACATTTATTCCGGTTTCTTTCAGCACTTCAAGGAATGGTGATAAAAAGTATTCTGAATATGTACCCTTGCCGTCAGGGGCGGGTATCCTGTAAAGGGGCATACCTACATATTTTGAATAGCCCTGATCAAGAAACGGGTATACCTTGCGCAAAGGATCTATATTATCGCATAAATATATAAAATCAGAATCCGTCCCCTTTTTTACCAGTGAACGGTAAATAATATCGCCAGTAAGTATTTCACGCATGTTGCCCACATGTATGGGGCCTGATGGTGATATCCCTGTTGAAACGCGCTGGAATGAATTTAAATTTTCTATTAGAGCATCTGCCCAGTACACCTGTTCGCCTCCTGGTGCTATAACGATCCTTTAATTATAGTTATTGATCTGCCTATGAGCCGCCAATCACCTGTGTGCGTATTATTGATCTTACAGGCACCCCGTTTACATCATTTACCGGCATTTTTGAGGCCAGCACTATGCACAGGACAGGTTTTCCACCCTCCTTGTTTATATCCATTATAGTGCGCCTGAGAGTTTCTCCGGTGCTGGCAACGTCATCGAGTATGACTATGCTTTTGCCTTCAACGCTTGCATAATTTGAACTGAACATGCCCTCTTTCCTTGATGGGTGTGGCCTGTACACTATAAGCTCCTTGTCCATCAGATATGAGACCA
>JAVRLS010000071.1:0-5197 GCA_031961205.1 Thermoplasmataceae archaeon
TTTAAAAATCGATGTATCAATCAACGTATTTTAACCATTCCATTATGGGATCATCGTCCGTGAGAATATTTTCAGTAGTTCCAAAACTGCTTGTAGTTTGGAATTTATAAAAATATATGATGCCGTCTTCAAGTGTTCCATACATAACGTGCTCAACTGGCTGATTGTCCGGGAGATGCGGTATGGCTTCAGGAAAATTTGGAGAAAAATGGACTTCAACACTGTTTCCCTTTACGACCAGGCTGTATGATCCGTTTGCATTTACAAATTTTCTCAACTTTTCCAGTTCTATGTGGGGCTTCATGCCGAATGCATCGGTTTTTACTATTTAAGATTGTACAGGAGGGCTGATCCGTTCAGGGGCGTTTTATTTTTACTGGATTTTTGGGGATTCTGCAGGGATGAAAATTGTTTGTAGATCGCGATGTATTCCGGCATTTAGTCCCGTACCGGTATCACCGTAATGTTGCTTTTCCCTTTACTGGAATAGGACGTATTCATTATTATCCGGGAATACCCCCGGGAATTGCACCGCAAACGCATCCCGGCACAGCCACTGACGATGAACGGAGTGTGCCTGATTCTTTGATCAATGTTAAATAACAATGTTTTATACTAAACTATGATAGATATAAGCATACCTTATAAAAACGGTCTGGTGACCTATCCGGGCGATATGCCATACGAAGAATACGAATTTAAGACACACGAGAAGGATCACGTGCACATAATGCGTATCATTATGGAAACGCATTCAGGAACTCACTTCGATGCCCCGTATCATATGCTCCCGGATGGAAAGAAGGCAGATGAAATAGATCTCGAAAGGTTCATGGGAAAGGCATCTGTAATAGCCGTGAATGGGCCAGAAATAACGGATAGAGACATACCGGAGAAGATAGAAAAAATTGTTCTGTTCAGGACGCAAAATTCCCAGAAGTATGAAAAATTTGATGAGAAATTCACATATTTATCCATTTCCGGAGCCAGGAAACTTATTGAAAAAGGTGTGAAGGTTGTTGGCATTGATTATCTCTCCATAGAGAAGTTCGGATCGGAACCGGAAGTGCATAAATATCTCTTCAGGAATGATGCTGTCATCATTGAAGGACTCAATATGAGTAAGGCCAGCCCGGGTACATACGATTTTGTGTGCCTCCCCCTGAATATGGGCCAGGATGGGGCCCCATGCAGGGCCGTCCTTCTGTGAGGTGATCGGGATGTTTACCAGGCGCGGGGATGCTGGAGAAACTGATCTTGCCGACAGGCAGAGGGTTGGCAAAGATTCTCCGATCGTGGAAATTCAGGGAGAAATAGACGAGCTGTTGGCCTTCATCGGGCAGGCGCTTCTGGATACGAAGTGGGAAGATGTAAGGGACGACCTTATGAAGGTCCAGAATGACCTGTTCACCCTTGGAGAAGATGTTTCAACAGGATCGAAGGGCAGGACAGTTACAAAGGAAATGATCGATTTTCTTGAACGGCGTGTTAAAGATCTGAAACAGGAAATAGGAAAAATAAGGCTATTCGTTATACCCGGAGGATCCAGGGAAGCAATATCTCTCCACATAGCGCGGACCGTATCGCGCCGTCTGGAAAGGAGGATAGTATGGGCCTCCAAAACCTTCAGCATAGACAAGAATGTACTTATATATGCAAACAGGCTATCATCCCTGCTCTTTATGCTTGCTCTCGTTTCGAATAAAAGGATGGGCGTAGTGGAAAGAATATGGGACATACACAAGGAATCCTGAATCATGAAATTATAATTCGATTTACCCGTAATGATTGGAATTCCTGAACTTTTCTAAAAGCGAAATCGGTATGACAAGATTGATAAGCCCGTTAACATAAAGAGAGCATGGCAGGATTTTATGGCCACGGGCATGGCAGGCATCGCCAGTTTGATGAAGATGCCGTACTTTCATTTCTTGACATCGATCCAGAATCGTCCGTTCTTGATGCGGGTTGCGGTGACGGATATTTTTCCGTCATGCTGAAGAGAAAATTTGCAAACGTTACTGGCATCGACATAGACGATAGCGCATTCAGCAGTCTGAATCAAAAGGGCATAAAGACGGAAAAGGCCGATATCTGTTCGTTTAAATCGTCACCTTTCGATCTCGTCTTTATGGCAAATGTATTTCACGGGCTTTCAACTGAATGCCCTGAAATATACGATGTTTTAAATTCGCTGTCATCAAAATATCTAGCTATCATTGACTTCAAGCCCGGGACCACATTTGGCCCGCCTTCCTCAATGAAGATCCCGGAGGCGAAGGTTATTGAGGGCTTCGAACACAATGGATTCCGTTTCCTGAAAGATGCTGATCTCGGGACACACTATTCAATCCTGCTTGAAAAATGAACAGATGCTTCCGGTTACGTCTTCATAAATTTCAGTTTTATTGGCCCTTTTTATTTATTTAAAATAAAAATATAATATTTTGTTTTCACATTTTAAAATGCAGGGGCTTCCCGTAGGCTTCTTCCGCACTTTCCTTCACTCCTTCTGAAACCGTCGGGTGCGGATGTATTGTCAGGCCTATATCCATAGCCATAAGTCCTGCCTCAACTGCAACCGATATTTCACTTATCAGTTCTGATGAATGCGGAGCCGCAAATCCTGCACCGGTAATTATGCCCTTCTCGTCATAATATACGTTGAACGTTCCGTTGCCAGCGTTCATGGTGAGAGACCGGCCATTTGCCGGAACAGGAAACCGTGTGGATTTGTATCCCTTCGAACCGGTGTATGATATTTCAGGATCGGAGTATATCACGTATGGCATCGCCCTGTAGTCAACAACACTGTCTATCCCGGATAAATTGTCAGCGGCTATGTCGGCGTCGTAATAGCCCTTGTGTGCAAGCATCGGCTGGCCGGAGACATCCCCGATCGCATAGACCGTTTTTATGCTTGTCCTCTTTCTCTCGTCGGTCTTTATAAAGCGGCCGTCCATTTCGAGATTGAGGTTTTCCAGGCCAAATCCGGTTGTGTTTGGAATGCGGCCAACAGTCATAAGGACCGTTTCGGCGCTTATTGTCTCCCCTGATTCAAGTTCAACGGTGAATTCTCCGGATTTTTTTGCGCTCTTCACCTTTTTTCCAGTCATTATTGTTATGCCAAGCTGCCTCATTCTTCTTTCAGTGTACCTTACAAGTTCCGGATCAACGCCAGGAAGTATGGACGGCATCATTTCTATTATTGTTACTTCGGAACCGAGCTTCCTGAAGGCGGTACCCAGTTCCACACCTATATAACCGCCCCCGATAATAGCCAGTGATTTCGGTACGTGGTCAAAATCAAGTATTTCCCTGTTATAGAGGACGTCATCTATTCCCTGGATCTTTACCGGTACAGATCCTGTTGCGATTACAAGATTTTCCGTTTCCAGCACCGTATCGTTTACCTTCACATGATTCCTGTCAATTATGTAGCCTGTTCCACGCACTACGTCTACACCGTATCCCTTGCAGAGTGTTTCAACGCCCCCTGTGAGCTTATTGATCATCGACCATTTCCATTCCTGCCATTTCTTTACGTCCATAGAATATTCTATGTTTACACCCGGCATTTCCCTGAGGTAATTTACAGAGGATGCTAGTTCTATGAGCGCCTTTGACGGAATGCACCCGTAGTTGAGGCATTCTCCGCCAATTTTATCTTTTTCGATGAGTGCTACTTTCTTCTTTCTCTGGCCAAGCCTTATGGCAGCGGCATATCCGGCCGGGCCCGAACCTATTATAACAGCATCATACATATTAAATCTCCGACATTAAAGCGTCTGGATCCTCAATAATTTTTTTGAGGTCCATGATGAAACGGGTTGCCATTGCCCCGTCTATAAGGCGATGATCACAGGAAAGCGAGAGGTACATCATCTTGCGTCCTGCAGCATCAAATGGCCTGTGCACTCCGAGGATTGCAACTTCAGGATAATTTATTATCGGCGTGGACATTATGCCGCCTATTCCGCCTATGTTTGTTATCGTGAATGTGGAGTCCTGAACCTCTTCAAGTTCCAGGTTTCCTTTCCTTGCCCTTTCAGCCTTCTCACCGATCTCTGACGATATTCCTGCCATGCTCTTCGAATCTGCGGATTTTACAACAAACACGTTGAGGCCTTCAGGAGTGTCAACAGCAATTCCTATGTTGTAATATTTTTTCAGCCTGTATCTCCTGTTTGTTTCATCGTATACTGCGTTCAGGTATGGGTATTTTTTCAGAACAACAGGAAGTATCCTGGCCAGGTATCCGGTGACGGTAATTTTTATGCCTTTATCCTTCGATTCTGAAAGAAAGTGCAGCATATTCGTGACGTCTACCTCTTCAATCACCGTAAAATGCGGCATAATCTGCTTTGCCTTTGTCATCTTGTCAAAAATTATCCTCCTGAGACCGTGCATCTCAACGATTTCATCCCCTGTGCCTGCTTCAACGGTTTTTACCTCGATCTTTACAGGCTCGTGGTTCTCAGGAACCGGCTTATTTCCGTAACTGTTGAGATCGTCCACAGTTACTCTTCCATTTTCTCCAGATCCTTTTACGGACTGAAGGTCAATGCCCCTTTCCCTTGCAATCCTTCTGACGGCCGGACTTGCCAGGGCCCTGGCCGCCGGAACTTCGGCCTGTGGCGTTCCGGGAACCGGCTCATTTGCCACCGGCTTTGCTTCCTGTTTCTCCTCTTCATGTACGGCCGGAGCAGCTGAACCATCATCTATGTCTATAAGGGTAGACCCGACCTGGACAACTTCGCCCTCACCGTGAAGCAACTTCACGACCTTTCCCTTCACCGGTGATGGTATCTTCACCGTTACTTTATCGGTCATTATTTCAACGAGATCCTGGTCCTTGCTGACTTCATCGTTCTCCTTTACATCCCATTTTACTATTTCGCCTTCTGAAACGCCTTCTCCTATATCTGGAAGTTTAAATTCGTACATGTTATCACCTGAAATTCCTGAGCTTTTCAATTGCAGCCATAATCCTTTCCTCATTTGGAAGGTAATAGTCCTCAAGGCGGTAAGGGAACGGTGTGTCCGGGCCGGTTACCCTCAGTATTGGCGCATAAAGATATTCAATGGCCCTCTCGGATATCATCGCCGATATCTCCGCCCCGAGCCCGAGGGTTCTTGGAGCCTCGTGCACTATGAGCACCCGCCCTGTCTTCTTCACTGATGCCATTACCGTGTC
>JAVRLS010000072.1:0-5061 GCA_031961205.1 Thermoplasmataceae archaeon
GAAATAATAGAGACAAACAGGAATATATACTCGAAAATGATGGAAATGGGATTTATAAAAGGTGTTCCAGATGGTAAGCACTAAGATTAGACGAATGAAAGATAGCGATATGGAATCGGTAATGGATCAGCTCCTCAGGCTCAAAAGGCTGAATGCAGAATTTGATTGCACTTTCAGCGTATCTGAGAGTTCAAGGGAGGAGATTGAAAAGTACCTGAAGAAAATACTGAACAGTGACGATCACGTACTCCTTGTTGCAGAAACGGACGGAAAGGTGTCAGGAATCCTTATGGCCGACATACTTTACAGGATATATTACGAGCCGAAGTATGAGGGCAGAATAAGGGAATTCTACGTTATGCCGGAGTACAGGAGGCATGGAACCGGGAAGCAGCTCCTTGACGCATTCAGAAAGGAAGTCCAGCCAAGGGGAGTAACCCTGATAACCGCAGAATTTCCAGCCCTAAATGTGATCGCATCTTCGTTTTACAAGAGCATAGGATACAGGGAGCTCATAACGATATACGGACAGGCATAAGCCTTCCGCCGTATATTTTCATTCCTTAAACTGAATTCATTAATTTTCTTTTTTTCTGCTGGTTTTCATATTTCTATGGGATGCGGTTCCGCATCAGGTGATACAAAACCGTACATAAACGCTGACTCCTGCCTGAAAACGTGATTGCATATATTTATGTTTCAGTAATAATATAATTTAATAATTTTCATAAAAAAATATCTTTAAAATGCAGATCAAAAGCATAGAAACTGTACCCAATGATGCGTACGTCATTGTGGATCAAAAGCCGGATATACTCCCTGTCAATTATGCATAGCAGTGTAAAAAAACTCATTCCTGTATAAAAAATTGTTGTGATAACATGGCAGAAAAATTCAAGGGCAAAGGAAATGTCATTTCAATAGCATTCTTTGATTTTATGAGGATGACGGGAATATTCATGGTTCTGCCGGTTTTTACGCTTTATGGTTACAAATTCACTTCCGATGCCGTTCTTATAGGCGTTGCTTTTGGAAGCTATGGACTTGCCATGTCCTTCATGCAGACTCCACTGGGCATACTTTCTGATCGGATAGGAAGGAAAAAAATCATTGTTGGAGGCATGATCCCATACATTGCAGGAAATTTTATCGCATTTCATCCGTTCAATATATACATACTCATATTTGCAAGGCTTCTTACAGGTATGGGTGCAATAGGAGCTGCCAGCACTGCGTTTGTTGAAGAGAGTGTTTCCGGTAACAGAATGAATATTGCCATGGCCTTCATCGGAGTTTCTGCTGGCCTTGCCTTCATGGCGGGAATGATAATGGGCCCTATTCTTGCAGTGGGATCCGGCCTTCCCTACATATTCCTCATCTCCGGGATTCTAGGCCTGGTTGCCCTCGTACCGGTAATGTTCGTCAGGGAAAATCCGGAAACGAAAGTGAGGGAAAAATCCGGGGGAAAGATAGAGAGAATAGGCGTTGAAGCTGGAATTGTATCATTCATTTTTTCCTTTTACATGATGGTCTTCTTCTTTTTCATACCCCTTTACTCGCTTGAAATAGGGGGGCTAAGAAATTACTCAACGCTGTTCATACTGCCTGTAATCATAGGCGGAATGGTAGCAGCATCCGTATCGGTTGATGCGGATCGTAGCAGAAGAACTTCATTTTATGCCCTTATTGCGCTCCTGGTTTCAATCATCAGTGTTCCGTTCGTATTCATATTCTCGATGGAAAACGTCTTTCCTTACAGTTTATTCATAGGCCTTACGCTGTTTTTTATTTCATATTCTATATACGAAATCGTCTTTGCCCCGCTCATTTCAAAGCTTGCTGGAAGATCGAATTATGGGGCAAATATAGGCATCAACAATTCCCTTAGATCTCTCGGGCAGTTCTTTGGAGCAGTTTTTGCAGGTTTTTTTATAGATATAAGCCTGAATGCAATCAACATCATGCACACAGCATATATACTGATGTCAATCCTTATTTTTTCTCTTATATTCTATATTCTCAGGATATACAGGGTTAGTACTCACCGGAAAATATAGCACGAACGGGTTATATAACGTTCAAGCATCTAAACTTATGATTGATATGAATAGCAGCTTGAGATATAGCCGAACGGAACAATAATTTATTATGCGATAAAGCGTCATTTTATTGTATATGGGAGGCGGCACATGAATTTATTGCGCATCTCCAGGAGGAAAAGTTGTATTCTCATTAAACTACAGCAGACTGCTGCATGTCCTCTTAAGGGATAAAATAGATAAGATCCGGCGGTACTGTATTCATGGCTGTTTTATATACGATCAACTATTTTCCCTTAACCCTAGTATTTTTCCTTATCATCGATGGATCAAAAAATCCGGCCCACAGCAAAAGGATGCCAATGAATTCTGCGAAATACAGAAAGGCAGGGAAACTGGCAATGTAAAGAGTTCCAGCAACCGAAACAACAATAACGCCTGCTATTATTGATATCATTTTCTTATCTCTCGTTTTCCTGTATGTTAGGATAGCTATGAGGACAAGCATCACTGCGGCCGGAAATGTTACGAGTGACGATGAGAGTACAACCTGTAACGGGAGAGATCCGAAAACAACGTAACTATTTATTATGTTTCCAATTCTGTACAGGTATAGTGATAAAACCAGGTATATACTGATTACTGCTGAATAAATATAATAAATAGGCCCGTATTTTGAATGAAGCAGGATCATTGAACCCAGAGAAAGCAGGAGAACAAGTTCGGCCACAAGGAAAAGGTATACCTTTATAAGATCCTGACTGAAGATCCCGGCAGAAAAAACAATTTCAAGAAATACTGCCACTGAAAATGTCCACATTCCTGCGGACCAGAATATAAATGAAGATTTCCGGATCCTGTTGTAATTAGCCGTTAGAAATGCAGAGAGAATGGCGCTTAAAACAAAAATGACTGATGTTGAGATTTCAACCGTTTCCTGTACGATCATGGAGATAGACATTTCAGGCAGTGTTATAAATTTTCAGCCATTATTTCACTTCAGGTTGTTTCTTCCAGATATTATATTATTATCGCAGCACAGTAATCTAATTTGTAAATGGAGGTTCACAGGGGGCAATGAGGATTAAACATCAATAAAGTTATCAGATTTCCCTCCATCTGGCCTTTTTCATTGCTATTAGAAGGAAAATTACTGTGAAGAGAAGAAGAATGGTCCAGTCGACGATCTGCATGATGAGAGATATATGAAATGCACCTATCGCATTCTGGGCAAGCTGTGCCGCATATGTTGTTGGAGAAATATAGGCAACATACCTGTATGGAAGCGGTATATATGTTATGGGATAATAGACTGGAGGGATAGTGGACAGCAATGTCGAAACGATACCGGAGAATGCCCAGCTCTGTATTATATCATAGGAAATTGTTGAAAGCGTGAACCCTAGAGAAATTGAGAAAACAAATGAGAGTCCCATTACCCCCAGAATTGTCATTATCGCACCTATGCTTGTCCGGTCAAAGAAATAAAAGAGAATGACCAGAACTGCAAGCGCAGGCAGGGAATAAACTATTTCCGATATGGCCATTCCCGCGATATATGTTGATGATCGAGTTGGCGAGCTGACAACCATATCCTGGAGCTTGAAATCATTTTTCAGGTGTGAAAGGTCCCCCTGCAGACCGATGCCGCTGGAGATCATGGTCATTATGAGCCCTCCAAGAACCGCTACTGATATCAGCCGGCCCCTGCTCACAAATGTGATAACTATCAGGAATGACAGTGGAGAAAGCAGGGTATTAACGAGGGTTATAGGAAAATTTTTCATGGCGTATATTGCATTTATGAGAATTGAGGCAACCATCTCGCTGGACTTGTATCTGTACATTTTATTCAGCCTCTATGGGTTTTTTAACAAGATAATAATACATATCATCCAGTGAAATTGGATTGGTTGAGAATTTGATCCTGTTTTCAAGAAGCTTTTTTGTTATCTCATAAGCTTTATCCTGATCTGCCATCAGCTGTATGCTCCCATCATACCCCTTCACAATATCCACATCTTCATCCTTGAGATTAAAATTGCTATCGTATATTTTGATGCTGAATTGCTTGCTGAATTTCCTTCTCAGATCGTCCATGGTTCCAATTGCCAGCAACTGGCCGTTCTCGAGGATTCCGATGCTGTTTGACAGGTTTTCAGCTTCCTCAAGGTAATGCGTTGTCAGGAAAATGAATCTTTCCTTTTTCAGATCATTGAGTATATCCCAGAGGTCCTTTCTTGAAAGTGGATCAAGCCCGGTTGAAGGTTCATCAAGGAAGAGTATATCGGCCTCAGATGCAAGAACGCATGCAACAAGTACCTTTCTTTTCTGGCCACCGGAAAGCATCCTGTTGAGCTTGTTCATAGATGATTGGAGCTGAAGCCTTTCTATGGCATCAGTTGCTTTTTTGTTTGCATCGGAATGCGAGAAACCCCTGTAAAGGAGGTATGAAACTATCGTCTGCTTTGGCGTGAGCCAGGGAACTGCCCTTGCTTCCTGGGGGATGATTGCTATGCGGCTCCTGATGCTATCGGGCGTTTTTATAACGTCCGTTCCATCAATATAGGCCTCGCCGGAGGTAGGCATCAATTCAGTTGAGAGAATTCTTATCAATGTCGTTTTTCCTGCACCATTTCTGCCAATGAGGGAAAATATACCTGAAGCAGGTATTGAAAAGGAAACAGAATCAAGCGCCTTGACCTTTCCTTCGTAAATTTTTGTAATATTCTTAACAGTAATGCTATTCATTTTCATTTAGTGGTATACCTTTTACATATATCTATTTTTGATTTTCGTTTAAATACGGATCTTTTAAAAGTTATTTTATTCTTAATAACTGGCCTGGCAGTCCATCTCAAGTATTTTTTCATATTCTATTACATTCTTTTCAGTTTCTGCAGGAAAGTTATTGGCTTCAATTATGCTGGATGAGAATATCCCCGTCCAGCCGTTTCCACGAATTTTGTACAGTTTGCCATATTCTCTATTCTTAATGTTATGGGAATAATAGAAACATCGC
>JAVRLS010000073.1:0-5007 GCA_031961205.1 Thermoplasmataceae archaeon
CCCATTTTTATACACGAAGCTGCATTGAAATTTATATGAAATTGGAAAATCCGGTTGATTCTAAATCAAGAAATGGATAAGCGCAGATACATGTAAATATTGAAAAAAGCTCATTTTCTTATAGAACTTTCCTGAATCCTCTTCAGTACAGTTCTTATGGTTATAATGAAAGCTGCCAGAATGATTATATAGGGAATCCATGTCTCGAGAAGTGCTGATGGATTGTATACTTCCAGATATATTGTCCATGATTCAAATGTTCCCGCAAGTAAAAGCTCCAGGCCCACAAGAAGCCAGACAAATAGTGCCCTCCTAAGTTCGGTTTTAAATGTCTTCCTGAATAATGAACTTATCAGGAAAATACCTTCTGCAGCTGCGATTGCATATGATGGCAGTTCTAACCATGAGTAAGGAAGAAACAGTAATGAGAGAAGCGCAATAGGGCCGGTAACACTATCCATCACAGCAAGTGCATCCAGAATAACTGCAGTTCCGTATATTGAGATAAAAAAGAATATCTGGCCTATGACAGGAATCACTTCAATAGTTGCGATTTCATAGTTGTGCGAAAATATTGAGACAGCCCTCAGGAAAATTGGTTCGTTCCTTATCGAATCCAGCTCAGGCTCGCTTGAATTTGAAAGCGAAGCAGCCGTAGCGTGGCTCATTGGAATTGAGGATACGAAGAACATGAATATAAGTTCAACAATAAAAATACCGATTGTGAAATAAATACGTTTTCTATTAAAAATAGAGGCAAAGACAAGCGGCCAGGAATCGCGATCCGGTTTATTAAATTTAAAACCACAGACAGGGCATTCTCTCGATCCCGGAGGGATTATCGAACCGCATACCGGACAGATATCATCTTTGGATTCCATATACCACCATTCATATGTTTTCAAATTACTTATTCAATGTACTATTGAGGATTGTATAAATATATTATTCGAATCCTCAATGCAAATTAACTTAACTATTTTTTGTTTTCAGGGGAGTCTTAACTTTTAACCGGAAAAAATTCAAGCAGAATTTACTTTTTACCGATCTGCATGAGGATCCGGAGAGGATACACTGTCTCTATAAGCAGCGGGAATATGCGTTCAGAATATTAGAAAATTATCCCCGGGGAAGATATGTCATATCTGTAGAATTATCGCATGCTTTTCATACTTTGTTCTATAAACTTCTTCCAGCCTTATCTATACTTCCGGAACTGAACATTATTGGCAAAGAATACAATGCTTGATATATTATTATGATTCTGTAAAGGATCGGTATTTACGGATTTATGAACGCAATATCATCAGTGAAGTACTGAGAAATGAAAAACCCGTTATCATGCCGGACATTTAACCTGGAATGTTATGAAAATAATATGAGCTGAAGTTTAAAAAGAAAAAAAGATGCGGACAATCCGCAAAAAAATAGAAGAAGTTCAGAATAATTTTTGTGATTCAAAAACTTCGTATTTTGTTGGAGGGTTTACTTTCTCTATAAGCCCCTTAAAATCGTTGAGGCTGGGAGCTTCCCAGTTGCATATGGCCATTCTTTCACTGCCAATCACGTTGACTGATTTAAGTGAAAAACCTGCTGGCAAAGATCCATTCTTGGCCATGTCTATTATACTTCCAACAACCTTGAAGGCTGCGTCCTGGTTCTTTTCTTTCCACCTGTGTTCTACAATTATGTCAACCATATATTTCACCTGATTCAATATCATGGGGTAAGGTATATATTTATAACCGGTATTAACCGGTAGTATGGAAGAAATAAAGATCCATCTTGATAATGATCTGCCTTTTTGCAAGCTTTCGAAGTTATTTCCCGGTGTAAAATTCTACAGATGGTGCAATTCCGCCGTTGATTATGTAGAATTTTACGGTGAAGAGAACGATCTGAAGAAAGTAGAGAATTATCTCCCTGAGGTTGAGAGGGCCCTCGGAACAAATACCGTGTACAAATCCGTGAATAAAAACAGGATGGCCGTTATGATCTCATGCAGATGCAATATCCATAATTCAACTATAAGGATGGCCGAATCCAAAAATCTGCTATGGCAGGCCCCGGTTTCTTATGAAAATGGAGGCGAGAACCTGACAGTCATATCGCCAACATCAGAAAATATAGATTCACTCTTCAAGGATTTCATGGAAATAGGCAAGGCGAATATAAGCATGAAGAGATCGATCGATCCGGAACTTGTCAGGGATGTTTACACGCTGTCCATCTCAGATCTTTTTTCAGGAATGACTGAAAAACAGATCCGTTATATTATAAGCTCCATAAGCATGGGCTACTATTCCATACCGAGAAAGGCTGATCTCAAAGACGTTGCTGATGCAAATGGCATCTCAGATTCGACCATGCAGGAACATCTTAAAAAGGCCGAGAACAAGATCATGACATCGCTTTATCCATACCTGAACCTGTTTCTTGAGAGCCGCGTAAAAAAATAATTATTGAAGTTCAACTGTTTTCATATTTTATGAATATTTAAATAAAGGATAAAATTATCTGGTTTGATGATAATAGCTGCAATTTCCTTTATAATTTCGATTCTGGTCGTCTGGATAGTTGTTTCCATTCCATTATGGCTTGCATCAAAGGTGATAGTTGGCAAGCGTGCATCAATGGGGCAGGCCCTTGCTTCAATGATGCTGGCTTCCATCGTGTTTTTCATCTTTTTTTTCCTGTTCTCGTTCTTTACGCCTTTCGTTGGCGGCTTAATAGGCTTTATTGGAGTCCTCGGAGTATTCAAGAGTGTTTACCGTATAGGATGGCTTGAGTCTTTTTATCTGGCCATAATCACAGTATTCATGGCTGTTGTAATATTCTTCATTCTGAATCTGGTCCTGTTTATACCGCTGCACATCCCCCCGTTACACGTTATGAGGATCTTAATGGGATACTAATATTTATGACAAATATTATTTCTTTTTTTCAGCAAGTGACCTGTATACTTCGAATACCGCCGCCGCATCTTCTTCTCCATACCCTGCAGCCATTGCTGCCCTGAACAGCTGGGACCCGATTGCAGATTCCGGAAGCGGGATATGATGCTTTCTTCCCTCTTCCTGTACTATTTCGAGATCCTTCAGCATATTTCTCACTGAAAACTGTACTGAATAATCCCTTCCTGCCATTTTCGGAACCTTTAGCTCTGATGTTGGAGACCTGACGTTTGAGAATTTCAGGAATATTTCAGATATTGTCTTATCGTCAAGTCCCATCTTTTCACCGAATACAAAAGATTCTGCTAGCGTTGACATATATGTTCCAAGGAACAGGTTATTCATGAGTTTTGCATAAAGCCCGTATCCGTTATTTCCAATATATATTACATTCGCTGACGTATTGATGAGTATTTTTTTAATATCATCAAAATTTGAAATGTCACCACCCACAAGTATATTTGCAGTTTTCTTTTCAATCATAACCGATGTCCCTATAACCGGTGCATCATACATAAGCCCGTTATGCTCCCTTACCTTCTCGGATAGTGATATCGAAGTTTCCGGGGATATTGTGGACATATCCACAAAAATTTTCTTGCCTGAGTAGGGAATGATTCTTTCATATACGTCGTTAACCGAATCATCGTTGTAAAGGACGGTTATTATGATATCATTGTCCTTTACCACGTTCTCAATTTTTTCATCATACTTTATTCCGTATTTCCCGGAAAAATCCCTGGCCTTTTCAGGCTTCCTGTCGTAAACTTCGTTGAGCATTCCCGCTTTAGAAAGATTAAACGATATGCGGGAACCCATTATCCCGAGACCTATCAACGCAATTCTCATAGTATCACGTTTCGAATACCGAACTGTTAAATAAAAACATATCGAATATCCACGTCATCATTGGATATATTTTTAAATTACCTGTGCATGTTTCATGGAATGAGATTTGACGAAAGCGATTATGAGGATTTTTTAAGATACTTAAAGGATGAAAAAAAGAGTATAAATTATTCGCTCCTGATTGGAAACGATTCCGAAATGCAGCGTTACTACGGCGATGTCTTCAAGGATTTCTATACCAATTACGATTCTGAACCGGATTTCAGGTATGATGGAAAGGTAAGCGCCACGGACAGCAGTGAGTTCACAAGGGAACTTTATATGGGATCTGTTTTCACAATGGTCCGCGCTTATACGAAAGTTTCTGACAACGTATACGTTGATTTCAAATCGGACATAATAAGGATAGACCCTGAGAGTGTTAGAAACTTTACGATACTGCTGATGGAAAATTCCGAGCACCTCTCGCTGAGGAAGGCTATAGAAGGGGATGATGTCAGATTTGCATTTGTAGATGGATCCTTTCTGGGCCGCATAAGCCACGGGAATGTAAAGGATGTTCCAGCAGGATACGAAGATTATATGTCAAAGTATTACAGGAATCTTGAAAGCATGCTTGAGAAAGGATTCTCAAATGGCACGACATTCATATTCATGTCCAAGAGTTCAAGATCTGTATCCCTGAGGGACGCTATGCTTGAAAAGATGGATAACCGTGAATTCACGGATCGTGAGAGACTTTCCGGGCATACGGATCATTACATAGTGAAATCCCTGGCCAGATCCAGAGGGTATACGAAGAGCATAATGAAAAACGAAAGGGTTGGAAACCTGAAAATGGTGGTACAGTCGTTTGACATCATGCCGGACGTAAATGACATTCCGATCAGGGTTGATGTTGTTACCCGTGACGGATTGGAAATTGATTCGGTAATTCCCATGCTTTTCTGGGCATATGGGGGTTACAGGACACATAATATATGGCTGTCGGAAATAGATAATATTGTCAAATTCAGAAGCGCAGAGGTGGAAAACCTTTATATGAAAACATTCGAGAGAGAAACGGGGGTAACATTTTATGAAACAAGAGGTGAAAGACGTGCAAGACTCAGGCTATGAAATAGGATATACGATAGGGAACAGCAAATCTGATTTTTTTTCCTTCGTTATGTCACCGGATTCTGGCATAATGAAATGGGAATAC
>JAVRLS010000074.1:0-4972 GCA_031961205.1 Thermoplasmataceae archaeon
TGAAAATGCGGACTCAAGATTCTGCGGGGTGTCAACTGCCAGCAGTTTAGTCTTCAGAACACCAATCCTGTCACAGATGCGCTGTGCCTCATCAAGATTGTGTGTATTCAAGAATATCGTTTTATTGTCCTTCTTAAGATCCAGGATCAGATCCCTTATTGTTTTGGAAGCTTCCGGATCCAGATTGGCCGTAGGCTCATCCATGAACAGAATATCAGGTTCGTGAATCAGGGCCCTTGATAAGGCTACTTTCTGCTTCATTCCCTTTGAGAATGATCCAACAGGTGTATCCCTCTTATCCCATAATTCAAGTATACTGAGATATTTCTTAATATTCTCGTGAAGTTCCTTTTCTGGAAAGTCGTACATTCTTCCGAAAAATTCAAGGTTTTCATAGGCAGTCAAAGTCTCGTATAAACCCACGTTGTCATGTACTGTGCCTATCATTTTCCGTATTTTCATCGCATCTTTACTGTCAGCTATATTTAAGCCTGCTATCCGGGCTTCTCCACCGGATCTAGAGATTAAACAGCATAGCATTCTGATGGTTGTTGTTTTTCCGGCACCGTTTGGCCCGAGCAGCCCGAATACTTCTCCCCTGTTTACCCGGAACGTCAGGTTGTCTACGGCCGTAAGATTGTCATATTTTTTGGTTAAGCCCTCAACTACAATTATTTCCATAAAAAATCCTCCATAACTGATTTTTATCCTGAATAAGCAGTATACAGTACGATTTCATATTAGTGAACCATTTTAAGCAGGTTATTAAATTTTTCTCATCTCTAATATATTCTATTCAATATAAATTGTATAAGATATATAACCGTAAATTTTAATATACTCCGGGATCATATTGTGCTGTCCTGGATTACACCTGAGGGATAATAAATGACGAAAGCAAGATTTGAAATAGGAGAAAATGAAAAACATATCGTCACTATTCATGCGAGCCCGATCCTGAAGTACATTAAAATTGAAGTTGATGGGGTAAAAGTCGTCGATGAAGTAAACCTTCAGCCATTAGCAAAGAGGTTCCAGTTGGATGTTGGAGATGCTGAAAAACATCATTTAGAAATCAGTGCAGGACCCTTCTCACCCACCCATCTATTTGTAGACGGAAAGGAAGTTCAAAAAATCTGAAATCATCTCTTCAACGGGAATTGCCGGACGGACAATCAGCTTCATTACATTATAATTTCTGGACAATGCAGGTCGGTTCGAAGATTCTATCGATTTTTAATTTACAACCAATATGCTGATCGCCAGCTTTCAGTTGCACTTCCGATGCTCCTACCGGCTTACGGAATGGCCTTTCGTTGATACAAAAATTGCAGGTATGAAAAAGGATGGTTCGCAAATTAACGGGTAATCTATGCGATATCCTCATCCGTCTCTGAGAGCTGTTGTATCCTGGATATTCCATCTATTTCCATAATGACCCCGGCAACAGTTTCGGGAACATCCTCTTTCCAGTTCTGGTTTTTTAACATCTTTTCCCTTATCTTTGTTCCTGACCATTCCTTTCTGTTCACCATTGGAAGGGATTTTACCTGGTATTTTTTTTCTATGAATAGGCGGCGAACCAGGGGATTATTTGTATATACCACATCGAACTTTGGCGTCAGAGCTTCAGCATGCGATACCCAGAGCGAGTTTGCGTTCACATCCTCAATGGGCACCAGGTAAAAATTGTAAATATGCTCTTTCTCAAGTGTCCTGGATATCATCAGATGCCTTTCTCCGGCTGTAAATGGATTTACCAGGGTGTGCGAATACTGGGCGCTTCCTATACCAATTATAAGTGAATCGTTGTCTTTTAGTATTTCCCGGACAACCTCAAGATGCCCCTTATGAAAAGGCTGGAACCTGCCAATTATAAATCCCCTTCTCTCTTTAGCTGTTTCCATATTTGTGAATGACCAGAAATCAAATATATTTTTCTGAGGTTATGTTGTTCCAGATTTCAGTGACATAACTCAGGAAATGAGGACAATACCCCTTTATTTTATAACTGCATGTATTATAAATAACGGCATTTTACTGCTTTTTTAACGATAAATAGCAATTTTGTTACGCTTTTCGTATCAAAAACATATTTTAAGATGGAAGCAATTACATCTATTGATATTAAATGGATGTCAACATTTTAATCGGCGGTCCACAGGGTGGTGGAATTGACACAGCTGCCAACCTTGTTGGGAAAGCAGTTGCAACTTCTGGATATGGCGTTCTCAGTGTAAGGGAATACCATTCAAATATTAAGGGAAGGCACAGCTACACACATATGAGAGTGAAAGACAAACAGCCAAGATCTCTGAAGTATCCGATAGACATATTTTCGGCTCTTGATTCTGATACGATTTTTGAGCATCTTGAAGACGTTGGTAAGGGATCTATAGTTCTTTATGATAGCACCAGCGAGGGATACGATCTCTCCGGGGCAAAGATGATAATGAGGGATACCGTCAGCAAGATAAGGAAAACACTTGAAGACCATAAACTGGAAACAAATGTTAAGGGCGGCCTTGAGTATATGGAATCCAAGGGCGCAAAGCTTCTTCCCATACCATTTACAGATATCTCGAATCAGGCAGTTCCCGGAGGAACACCTTCACGTTATTTCAACACAATAGCTGCGGCAATCACGTTGTCTATAATGGGTATAAATATCAAATTTGCAAATGAAGCTGTCAGGTATATATTCCACAACAAGGAAAAAGTTGTTGATGAGAATCTCGCTATCGTTTCGAAATCATATGATTTTGCAAAGAGTGCAGGTGTAGCCGGAAAAACGCTTGAAGCCCTTCCAACGCCAAGAAAGCTTCTTTTGACAGGAAATGACGCTGCTGCAGTCGGGAAATTGCTCGGAGGTTTGAGATTCCAGAGCTATTATCCTATAACGCCTGCCAGTGATGAGAGCACAACACTCGAAGAGCATCAGAAGATCAAATGGTTAAAAGGCGAGGCGGATAACCTGAAGAAGGGAGGAATAGTAATAGTCCAAACTGAAGATGAACTTTCCGCCATTAATATGGCAATGGGTGCAGCCCTTACAGGAGCGCGCAGCGCAACAGCTACAAGCGGGCCTGGTTTCTCGCTTATGGCTGAAGGAATATCCTACTCCGGAATGGACGAGATCCCGGTCGTAATAACGCTCTATGAAAGAGGCGGGCCCAGTACAGGGCTTCCTACAAGAAATGGACAGTCGGATCTGCTCTTCGCAATGAACGCAGGCCATGGTGAATTTCCAAGAATAGTTCTATCATCCGGAACCGTTGACGAGTGCATATATGATTCTGCAAATGCACTGAACTATGCACAAAAATACCAGGTTCCGGTACTGCATCTGATCGACAAAAACCTGGCGAATACACTTGATTTGATATCCAATATCGATCTTAAGAAGATCAGGATAGACAACTATATACCGGTAAAGGATGAAAACTATAAGAGGTACGATTTAAGTTCACCCAATGGAATATCTCCGTACGGCACAATGGGAAGGAATATATTCTGGATAACTGGCGACGAGCACGATGAACTTGGCCATGTCACAGAAGACACGGACATCAGGGACCGCATGATGGAGAAGAGATTCAATAAGCTGATCCTTGCTGACAAGGAAATACCGCTTTCAGAAAAAGCCCAGCTCATAGGGCCTGAAAACGCGGATGTTACTTTCGTGACATGGGGCAGCCAGAAGGATCCGATCCTTGATGTGATAGATGATCTCAAAAAGGAGGGAATAACGGCGAACCTTCTGTATCTCAGGATGTTTATACCATTCCCGACGGAATTTGTGAAGAAGGTACTTCAGAAAGCTCATCTCATTATAGATGTGGAGAGCAACTTTACTGCCCAGGTAGCGCAGATCGTAAAGCTGAATACCGGAATAGAAATAAAAAATACAATTCTGAAGTATAGTGGCAGACACATGACTGAAGATGAAATACTGAATTCTGCCAAGAAGATTATTAGTAAAAAACAACTTATGGTGGTGCTTGAAGATGGCTCATAATTTTAGGACTGATTTAACAGTGGACTGGTGCCCGGGCTGTGGTGACTTTGGTATTTTATCTGCACTCACATCCGCGCTTACAGAACTTAATGTAGATCCACACGGCGTTGCAGTGGTATCCGGAATCGGGTGCTCTGCTAAAACGCCACATTATGTGAATGTTGCCGGTGCGCACACACTGCACGGGAGATCAATACCCGTTGCTGTTGGAGTTAAGCTGGCAAATCCGAAGCTGAAAGTAATTGTAACTGCAGGTGATGGGGATCTCATGAGCATCGGCGCAGGCCACCTTGTTTCTGAAGGGAGAAGGAACAGCGGCATAACTGTACTCATGTATGATAACGCAGTATACGGATTGACGAAAGGACAGGCTGCACCGACGCTGAAGCTTGGTGTTCAGACAAAAAGTCTTTTCAGACCGAATATCTATGATTCGATAAACCCGATCCTTCTGACAATAGCATCAGGTTATTCATTTGTAGCAAGAGGCTTTTCCTTTGATATACCCTACCTCAAGAATATTATCAAACAGGCTATAAATTTCCCTGGATCTGCTTTTATAGACATACTGCAGCCATGCCCGACATATAACAACATAAATACGATGGAATGGTACAAGGAACGCGTATACAAACTCGAAACGGATCCGAACTGGGATCCGGTGGTTACGAAGGATGATCCAAAAGCAAAGGAAAAATATGATAAGGCAGTTGAAAAATCGTTCGAATGGGGAGATCGCATACCTATAGGAATATTCTATGAGAACAAGAATATACCGCCTTTCCCGGAGAGACTTGAAAAATATGTTGAAAATTATACGACTGCGCCCCCGTCGGATCAGGATATATGCGATAAAAACAAGAACCCGATAATCGATCCGTTCGAAACTTTCAGTGACAAGATAATAGTCTGAAAGATCAAACATTTTTATTTCTTTATATTTTTAAGTTTTTA
>JAVRLS010000075.1:0-4962 GCA_031961205.1 Thermoplasmataceae archaeon
ACGGATAATTGTCCATAAAAATGCATCAAGATTGAATTTCATATTTGTGATAGGTCGAATCCTTAATAATTAACTATGCAATATCCTCCAGAGTGATGTATCGTGTATGGATACGCAGGAAAAATTTTAAAAGTTGATCTAACAGAAAATAAGTTTTCAGAAGAACCACTTGATCCTTCTATAGCAAAGAAATTTCTCGGTGGCCTGGGCCTGGCATCCTATTACCTTTACCGTGACTTCAAGCCCGGTACTGATCCTTTCAGCCCCGATAACATAGTCGTAATAAGTCCGGGACTCTTTGTTGGATCCGGCCTCGGAACGGATTCTAAAACGACGTTTCTTTCCAAATCCCCTGCAACAAGGGGCTTCGGGCGTGCAATAGTCGGGGCAACAATAGGGCCGCAGTTAAAAAAAGCCGGATACGATGCCGTCATCATAAGGGGATCATGCAGTACCCCTTCCATACTTGTCATAGATGATGGCAATGTGCGTCTGGACAAAACCGATATCTGGGGCATGGATACCAGGGAATCGCAGATAAAGATGAAGCAGGTATATGGAAACTCCTTTTCAACCGCGTCCATAGGTCCTGCAGGAGAGAACCTTTTAAGGATAGCTGGTGTTGACTGCGAAGAGAGACAGGCGGCAAGAACCGGCATAGGGGCAGTTCTGGGATCAAAAAAACTTAAGGGTATTGTTGTACACGGTACCGGAAAGGTGGAACCGCATGATCCCGACAAATTCAGCGAACTTGTCAGGTACTGGGCAAAGATACTGAGGGAACATCCAGCTGCAAAGGATGATATGAACTATGGAACCGGCGAGTTCTATGCATGGATGAACATGAAGAAAGGTACTTTTCCATCCAGGAACTGGCAACAGGGCTATTTCCAGAAATCTTTTGACAACCTTAAAGATGGCGAACTTTCACACCTTGATCCCTATTACTGGGCCAAGAAGTACTTCAAGAGGTACCACCCGTGCCCAAACTGCAACAAACCCTGCGGGCATATCTTTGAGATTGATACAGGCAAGTACAAGGGCTTGACCGAGGATGGCATAGAATACGAAACGATGTATTCCCTCGGAGGTAACCTTGAGATAGACGATCCTGAGGAGGTTGCGAACCTGAGCCTGATCTGCGATTTGATGGGTATGGATACCCTTTCAACCGGGGTGACTATATCATGGGCGATGGAGGCTGGGGAGCGCGGCCTTATTAAGGATGCGCCAAAATTCGGAGATGCTGAAGCCGTTGCAAAGCTCATAAAGCAGATGGCTAAACGCGAGGGCGACCTTGGAAAACTGCTCGCTGATGGCGTTAAGGCTGCAGTTGAGAAGCTTGGATCCGGATCCGAATTTGCCATGCACATCAAGGGGCTTGAACCACCTGCATACGATGTTAGGGGAATAAAGGGAATGGCACTTGCAGAAGCCGTTTCCATAAGGGGAGCATGCCATCTAACAGCGGGAGTCTACGGTACGGAGCTCACAGGAAAGTGGTGGAAATTTGAGGGCGTTGACAGGCTTTCATCGGAAGGGAAGGGTTTTGAGGTCAAGGAATCAGAGGACCTCATGACGCTGTACGATACATTTGGAATGTGCAAATTTTCCAGGCATATGTTCTTCGCTGATGGTTTCAGAGATGTTGTTAATTCTTACACGGGCTTTGACATGGATGTATCGGGACTTATGGCAGCCGGTGACAGGATATACAACATAGAAAAATGCTTCAACGTTCGCGAAGGCTTCTCAAGGAAGGATGATCACCTACCGTACAGGGTGACGCACGATCCCATACCGAAAGGGGTTTCAAAAGGATCGTATGTTAAGGAGGAGGAGCTTCAGAAAATGCTTAACGATTATTACCAGGCAAGGGGCTGGAGCAGCGATGGTGTTCCTACAAAGGTGAAACTTGATACACTCGATCTTTCGGATATTGTTACTGACGTTGGCGCCGGTGCCTGATCCAAACCCTTATTTTTTATAGTTTTAATACAATTTTAAATTTTATCACTGTGATCCGGAGTAAAATCTGTAAGTTTTCTCAAGTGTGGTGTAGTATTCGCTGGCGATTCCAACGCTTATCCAGGTATCCACCGGCAGTTCGGATGCCTTTGTCTGTATCCCTGATTTTATGGATGCCTTTATTGCATCAGAGAGCTCCACGTTTGACGAATTTTCATCTATATAATCGAATATCCTTCTATCCAGTATATAAAATGCTGCTATAGCCAGGTTTGAAGGCGGATTGGGCGATTTTTCCAACACATCCGTAACAGATTCCCCCCTCATTTCAACGGTACCGTACCGCGAAGGATTGCCAACCCTGAACACAGACAGCAGGTTTCCGTCTGAATAGCTGTTTATTATGCTGGCCTCGATTCCTCGATCCACGATTATTCCGTCGCCAGCGTTAAGAACAAAATTACCCCTGATGTGATCCCTGGCCCGGTAAACGGCATCGCCAAATCCTTTCTTTTCATGCTGGTATATTATGCCAACATCAGGAAAGACCTCTTCGAGATAATCTTTTGTCACCCGGTCAGCGGGATCGATTATGGTGTATATATTACTGATCCCGGAGGACTTCATCCTGTATATGGCACAATCGATCACCGGCCTCAAAAGAAGCTTCCCATCTCTCCGATCATAAAGCGAAAGCATCTCCTTTCTCAGAAAACGTGAGGTTCCAGACCTTGTACCAAGGCCTGCAGCAGTTATCAAGCCATCCATGAAACTGTATAAAAAGAAATTTAATATGTCTTCGCATTTACAGGCATGGCTGATTTCTTTGTTATGGATGATTTTGATCTCGCCGGCAAGACTGTTTACCTGAGGCTTGATATAAATTCGCCCATAAACCCGATTACCGGTGAGATCATGGGCATTGACAGATTCAGGGCCCATGTTGAAACCGTCAGAAAACTCAGGGAATCAAAGGTTGTTATTGTTGCGCACCAGAGCCGGCCCGGAAAGGACGATTTCACCTCCCTGAAGCAGCATGCCCAGATATTTTCGCATCTTATCGGAAAGAGAATAACTTTTATAGACCAGCTCTTCGGAAGCAGGGTAAATGAAGCAGTTTCCAGCATGTCTGCTGGCGATGTGATAATGCTTGAGAATGCAAGGTTCTATTCGGAGGAAGCCGACCTGAATTCAGCAGATCTCATGGAAAAGAGCAATATCGTCAGGAGCCTTTCGCCCGTCTTCGACTATTTTATAATCGATGCCTTCGCAGCTATACACAGGGCCCAGACAACACTGGTAGGATTCAAAAGGCAGAAACCAAACATAGCCGGCAGCCTGGTCGAAAGAGAAGTTACAATGGTTGACAGGTTCAGGATAATGAAGGAAAAACCAAAGATAGCTATACTGGGGGGCGCAAAAATAGATGATTCAATATCGGTATCAGAAAATTTCCTTGCCTCATCATCCGTTGACAGGATTCTTACCGGCGGGGTTGTCGGTACTATTTTCATATGGGCAAGTGGCGTGGACATAGGGAAGAAAAACAGGGAATTCATAATAAAGAACAACCCCGGCTACGAGAAGCTCCTTGAAAAATGCAGGAACATACTCTCGAAATACGGGGATCGTATAATGATGCCAGAGGATTTCATCCTTAACCCATCCGGGAGGAGAATCTATGTGAATGGAAAAATTCCGGACGATGAAACCATTGGCGATATAGGAATAGATACTGTTGTCCGTTATTCCGAAGAGATAGACAGGGCCAGGGGAATCTTCATGAACGGCCCGATGGGAATATATGAAATAGAGGCATATTCCGCCGGCACAAGGGAGATCATGAGATCGATGGCACATTCAAATGCATTCAGGATAGCAGGAGGGGGCCACACCCTGAGCGCCCTTGACATACTTGGCCTGACCGGATCCATAGACCATGCATCCACAGGCGGTGGAGCACTCATAAGCTATTTAAGTGGTGAATCAATGCCAGTTCTGGAAGCATTGAAGGAAAGTAAGAGATTGTTTGAGGGATAATATGGCTGAAAATATTGAGGCACAGTTGAATTATATTGAATCGTTGATCTCATCCATCGATTCGCAGGTGGATGCCTTCAACAGAATGATAGGCGAGATGCAGGGCACAATCGCAATGCTCTCAGACAGGGAAATAGAGAAAAGTCCTGACAGGATGATTTCAATCGGTTCTGGCATATACGCCAGGGGAAGCCTGAATCTTTCGGAAAATCTCGTTGTTCCGGTAGGTTCCGGCGTGTACATTGAAGAGGATACGCAGAAGGCGTTAATCAGGCTAAACGGGAACATAACCGACATAAAGAAGTCCATAACAAATCTGCTTTCTCAGAGAAACGACCTTGCGAATAGATATAACGAGATTTACAATAGCCAGATGGCACGGGCCCAGAAATAGATAGGCATGTTTGAGACCTTAAAGAAAAAATTTGCATCCCTGTTTTCAAAGGACAAAATCGATCCGGACAGCGTGAATTCTGATATCACTCTTCAGCTTGTGGAATCTGATGTTTCTGTCGATACTGCGGAGGCCATTTCCAGCATGATCAGGAAGAAGATCGGAAAGAAAACCTCGCAGAATGATCTCAACAATGCTGTCAGGGATACGATCCGGGAGATTCTTTCCACGCAGGCAGTGGACATACTTCATGTCAATAAGAAACCCTACGTGATCCTGTTCCTGGGTATTAACGGAAGCGGAAAGACATCCACCATAATAAAAGTGGCTAATTACCTGAAGGAGAAAGGGAAAAGTGTTGTGATCTCCGCTTCTGATACATTCCGTGCCGGGGCAATAGATCAGGTATCCATGATGGGTAGGGAAATTGGCGTGGAGGTCATAAAGCATGATAAGGGAAGCGATCCTTCGGCTGTTGCATTTGATTCCATAGATCATGCAAGGGCCAGGAACATCGATTATGTGCTGATAGACACCGCAGGCCGCATGAATACAAACAA
>JAVRLS010000076.1:0-4871 GCA_031961205.1 Thermoplasmataceae archaeon
CACGCAGCCTTGACAGCGCTTCCTCATATCCAGGATCGCTTTCAGGAAGGCTGTATGGACTGGATACATAACCCTGTACAAGCGCGTCCAGATCAAGAAGCTGTGAATTGTCCATCTGGTAGTAATCATATCTATAGTTGAAAAAGCTGTAGATCCTTTCTATGACAATTGATGTGTCTTCCGTCCCCCGGTATCCCCTGCTGTATTCCCTGAGTATTTCATCGTACTGGGAGGCAAATGAATCGCTGAAGTCCCGGTCATTCCATACTATGACCACCAGGTTTGGAGATTTCAGGATTCTCCTGAACTCACGCCTGGCCTTGTCTGTATTGAACTTGTAAAATGAGTGGCCGGCGCTTATCACGTTCACGGTGTGATCCTTCAGGCCCGTAATCTCGGCAGATCCCTTTACCGCCGTAATATTGCCGTGGCCGCTGAACCTCTTTTTTATCATGGCCAGGGCGTTTTCGTCAGGATCAATGCATATTACCGGGTTTCCGTTGTCAAGAAACAGATCTGCGAGTCCACCGGATCCGCTGCCCACATCAGCGATTGCCATATCATCCGTGAATCCGTACCTGTCCTTGAGCAGCTTTATTATATCGTGCGGATATGCCGTTCTGATCTTCGAATAGCCTTCTGTTTTTCTATTTGAATCGTTTCCGTTTGATGCCATATTTTATGTATTTATTATGCACGGTTATATATAAGTTTGTCTGGCACCGGAATTAGCCTGAAAATCGTTGAATGGAATTGAATTTTTCGTATTATTTAATGTCCAGTTTCCTTATCGGACGGCATAAAAATACAGTGCGTCTTCAGGCTGCCTGAAAAAACACGTAACGATCATTAAAGCTGAAATTTAAATATTGAGAAGGGATTTGACACTTTCCCTCTGGTGAAATCATGGAAAGAATGGTAATAGCTTTAGGCGGAAACGCCCTTCTGAGAAACGGAGAAAAGAGAGAGTATTCGGTGCAGTACTCACACGCGGTTGATGCTTTTGAGAATATATTTGACATAATTGCCATGAACGAAGTTGTGGTAACCCACGGGAACGGGCCCCAGGTAGGGGACATACTCCTGAGCCATGAAACATCAGGAATCCATGCCTCTCTTCATGAATCTGTGGCCATGTCCCAGGGAGTCATAGGCGAAATACTTACGAATGCCTATGAGAAAGTCCGCGTAGAAAGGGGGCTGTCAAAGGAAATGCTTACCGTCATCACAAGGGCGGTCGTTGACAGGAACGATCCGGCATTCAGCAATCCGACAAAACCTATCGGCAAATATTACGATGACGGATCCGCAGAAAGCATGATGAAGAATGGCTGGAAGATGAAGAAAACGAAGGACGGCTGGAGGCGTGTTGTCCCATCGCCTGAACCGAGGGAGCTTATAGAGATAAATAGCATAAAGAACCTGATGAGAAGCGGCTACGTCCCGCTTGCTGCAGGTGGTGGCGGGATTCCTGTTATCAGAAGCGAAAATACGCTGATCGGAGTTGATGCTGTCATCGACAAGGATCTCGCTTCATCCCTGCTGGCCAGGAACATAGAAGCAGGGACCTTCATAATACTGACTGACGTGGATCACGTTTATGTCAATTACGGCAAAAAAGACCAGGAAAAAATCGAAAACGTCAGATCGGCCGAAATGATCGATTACGAAAAAGACGGCCAGTTTGCTGAGGGAAGCATGGGCCCGAAGGTCAGGGCCGCCCTTAGCTTTCTCTCCGGTGGCGGAAAGAAGGCAATAATAACGTCACTTGAAAAGGCGGGGGAAGCTCTGACGAATGGATACGGTACGATCATTCGACCGTAACGTATTTACCGTTCGTTTTTCTCATCTTCCCGTAATATACAAGGTCGTCTATGACCCTGTCGAGATCTATGGAAGAGACGTCCAGGTCATAGTTTTCCATGAGCTTTTTCCTTATGCCGTCAGTATCAGAATCGTCAAAATTCGAACCTTTAAGCAGGTTATTTATGTCCTCGTAAATATTCCAGGGGAATATGAACCATGCCCAGTTCTTCTCTGTTATCAGTTCTGCATAGTAATCCGGCACAAAAGTCGATCTGCTTATGTGCAGCATCGTAACCGATCTTATTTCTGACGGACCCAGCGATTTCACGTAGTTGTATGCCACGGACATGCTTTCGCCCGTGTCAGTTATATCATCGACGATGAGCACCTTCCTGCCCCTGATGTCGATATCAATTTTTGTCTTCAGGACGGCTTCTCCATCCTTGGTAGCCGTTATTCCCCAGTGCTCGGTCTTTACGGAGATCAGATCCTTTATCCAGAGCCTGTCCGAAAGAATTCTTGCCGGTACAAGCCCTCCCCTTGCAATTCCTATTATGATATCGGGATAAAATTTATTCATTATCTTCCTGCTTATGGATCCGCACCATGAATCGACCTGATCCCAGCTCACCAGTGTAGCCTTAAACTTCTGTGCCATGTAAACGGTAATATCTGTTTATAGTTTAATTTTTGCCAGATGCATGTTCTATTCTTGCCATGGTGTTTTCCAGTGCCCTGACATTCGTGTCCCACCTGAGTTTCTTAACTGCATCCTCATACATGAACCATCCGTAATCGTCATGCTCATTGTCCACATTTCTGGATATGTCCACGGCGGTATCCTGTTTCACCTGCACTGCATACACATTTTCGATAAAATCCATCCCGTGCGCATGAAAGCTGAAGGAGTATACATCATCAAGAATCTTTACGATGCTGCTTGCGCCTATGCCCGTTTCTTCCTTTATCTCGCGCATAAGAGCACCGGCCCATGATTCGTTATCTTCAACATTTCCTGTTAAAGTCTGCCAGAAGCCGCCATGATCCTGGTTCCTGTGAAGAATAAGGAATTCAACTTTATCGTTTTTCCTGAATATTACCGCCTCAATTTTCTTTCCGGATCTTTTTGAAACCATGTGATACAACCATCAAGGCAATTGGCACATCAATAATTATATTATCGTTTCCGTAAACTTATAATGGAAAGTTTTACGTATGCATCAACCGTAACGTTATTTTTTATAGCAAAAATTTTAAAAGTAAATGTTATAACCACAAAATGCAATTTGAATCCGGAAAACCTGAAGAAATTGTTTCATACTACCGCAGGATGATAGATGGCGAGATAATAAAATATTTCAACGAAAAACTTTCAGAGGTAAATGACGATCTTTCAAAAAATGCAATAGATCTCATAAGGGATTTCACGATCAATGGCGGAAAACGCCTCAGGCCGCTTTTCATGATACTTGGCCATAACCTTTTCTCCGGCAGTAATGAAAGGATCTTCCGGGCATCGATATCGATAGAGCTTGCCCAGAGTTACCTTATAATACATGATGACGTGATAGACCGCAGCGACGTCAGGAGGGGCAGGCCCGCCATGCATGTGGCCATAAGGAACAGGCTCCTTGACGGCACGGAAAAATCGAGTACTATGGGCGAGGGCCTGGCCATAGTTGCAGGCGATCTTGCGGAAGCCTACGCACATGAGAGTCTTCTGACTTCAGGCTTCGGGAGTTCTGAAATAATCAGGGCCGATCTGGAACTGACAAAGACGATTGAAACCACCGGCTACGGCCAGTTCCTTGACATCATGTCAACGGTAATGGACAGTTTCTGGGCCAATGATCTCATGAGGCTCCACCTGTGGAAGACGGCGAAGTATACGCTCGAAGGGCCGCTTTCCATGGGTGCAATCCTGAGCGGCACACGCAGGGATATTTTTCCCCTGAAGAGCTACGGCAGGCTCCTTGGAATCGCATTTCAGCTCAAGGATGACATACTCGGGCTTTTTGGCGATGAAAAGGTTATCGGGAAATCCGTCTTCAGCGATGTCAATGAGGGCAAGAAGACGCTTCTCATGCTGAAGGCAATTGAATTCTCGAATGATTCCGACAGGAAGTTCATAGGAGAATCTCTTAAATCCGGAAATATCAGCAGGACTGATTTTGAAAGGCTTAAAAGGATTGTGATGGACAGCGGTTCATACGATTATTCCATTATGCTTATGAACAGGCTTGTCAGTGGCGCAAGGGCATACCTGGGCCAGGTTGATGGGGACAGCACTGCAAAATCAGTTCTGAACTGGCTTTCTGATTATTTGATAAACAGGGACCACTGAATCCTCAGTACCTTGGCCTGTGCTTTTTATACATTTCGTGAAGTGCACTGTCATCCAGGTGCGTGTATATCTGTGTCGTTGCCACGCTGGAATGGCCGAGTATCTGCTGTATGAACCTTATGTCCCCGCCGTTCCTGAGCACTGCGGTGGCGAATGTGTGCCTGAGCACATGCGGTGTAACTTTCTTCGTTATTCCTGCTTCCCTTGCCAGGGATTTAACTATTCTTTCGACGGTTGATGTATCAAGCTTTGATCCCTTCCTGCTTACGAAGAGGAAATCGTTATCCGTATCCCTGGAAAGCCTTGTTTTAAGGTATTCCTCTATGGCTTCCCTGCACTCATCCGGCATAACGACTATCCGATCCTTGTCCCCCTTACCGGCGTGTATCGTTATTATGCCTTCTGACGAATCAACGTCCTCTATTTTCAGGCCGCATAATTCCCCGACCCTCATTCCGGTGTAGGCGAGAACGGAAATAATTGCGGAAGTCCTGCTGTTTCCCCTTGATTTCTCTATCAGTTTTTTGGCATCTTCCTCGTTGAGGTACGATGGCATGTGTATATTCCTCTTCGGAGGAGTCAGGTTGACCGGCGGGTTAATATTCCTTGATTTGTAAAAAAGCTTTATGGCCTTGATGCCCAGGTACTGGCTGCTCTTTGAATATTTCTTCGTTGTGGCAAGGTAACGCTTGAATCTCTCAACGTCCATGGCTGTAACATC
>JAVRLS010000077.1:0-4842 GCA_031961205.1 Thermoplasmataceae archaeon
GAAAAAGAAAATAAAAAGGAAGATGAACAGACGGAAAAGATAAGCATATCTGTAAAGGGCGTAAGGGACGATATTTACAGGAGAGTCAGCCAGGTAGCAAAGGAAACTGGAAAGACCGTAGGGGAGATCACGAATGATGCATACAGGACATTCCTGGGTGGCATAGAAAACGTAAGGAACATATCCCAGAGTTTTGTTGATGGCGCCAAATCTGTAGTTCCGAGATACATAGACAATTTCAAAAATCTTGAAATAACAGGAAAGGATCTGCGGGACTTCGGGCAAAAAGTATCATTCAGGAACATTGAAGAGCTTACATTCACGGACGTTTCCGAAGAAGATTTCGAAAGATACATTGCTTACATAGATGGCGTGAAAGTTCTGAAAATTCCTAAGACCATCAGAAAAACAACGGCAATAAAAAAATCAACCTTTGTTGATAAAATAGAACAGGATTAAATTTCTGTCCTTTTTTTTACTAAAAGCTATAAATATATACAGGTTTTTCATTTACTCTTAATCAAGATGAGTATTTCAGATAAACTAGGAACTCTTGCATCGCAGGTATATGAAAAAGTACTCATGGATGAAGTGATGAAATATTCGCGTCCGCATCACGTTGGTATCATAACAGATGGAAACCGTCGATACGCAAGATCTATAGGGCTTCCGGATAACGAGGGGCATGTCATAGGCAAGAACAAGGTAGAGGAGGTCATAAACTGGTGCATGGACATCGATATACGCGTGGTTACATTTTATGCTTTTTCAACGGAAAATTTTGGAAGAAAGAAAGATGAGGTAAATTTTCTTTTTGAACTGATAAACGATGCGTTCCTTTCTCTGCTTGAAGATGAAAGGGTATACAGGAATAAAATCAATGTGAAGGTTATAGGAAATATAGACGTCCTGCCGGATTATCTAAAAGAAACCATTGATAAGGTCCAGAAGATAACATCCGGTTTTTCAAATTATTACCTCAACCTCGCAATAGGATACGGGGGAAGAGAAGAGATCCTTGACGCAATAAAAAAAATAGTCAGGGATGCCGTTGATGGCAAAATCAGCGTCGATGATATTGATGAAAGCAGGTTCAGGAACTATCTCTACGATGGAACTTTACCGGATCCGGATCTTATCTTAAGGACAAGCGGCGAGGAAAGAATTTCAAATTTTCTTCTCTGGCAAAGCGCATATTCAGAACTGTACTTCTCGGATGTTTACTGGCCGGAATTCTCTAAAATAGACTTTCTCAGGGCCATATATTCATATCAGAGAAGGCAAAGACGGTTTGGAAGGTGATCCAATGTACGTTGCCGTAGATGATACAGATTCTCCAAATAACATGTGCACAACGTACGTAATGAGCGAGATAATAAAAAAATCTGGTTATGACGTGATCGGATATCCTAACCTGGTCAGGCTGAACCCGAATATATCTTATAAAACGAGGGGAAATGGTGCGCTATCCGTAAAGCTTGGAAAGGGATACGGGAGGAAAATCATAATAGGAGATATCGATGGAAAGCAGGTTTACGGATTTGAAAAATCGAAAGAGGACGTCTATGATGAGAATATACTGGATATTGCCAGAGAAGCAGTCGAAAGTTTTTCGGATCTTTCCTTTTACAGCACAAATCCTGGAATTGTATTACTGCCGGAAAAAATCAAACCGGACATTTATTTTAAAGCACTCGAGGAGGATGTTCCTATTGAAACTGCCGAGAAAGAAATAGCTTCTGGAAAAGGAAATCTCATTAAATTCAAAAACGGGCGTGGCATTATCGGTTCAAGTGCTGCAATCGCATGGCCAGGAAAGAGATTTACCTATGAGATCATCACGTACAGGTATCCCCACCCGGAACCTATAGATCATGCGATAAAGATGGATTCTGCGCGCCTTGCTGGAAGTTACCCTGATACGTTCAATAATGTTGATGAAATCAATAATTATCCTGCAATATTTCCTCACCCAAAAACACCTGTAATTTATGGTATAAGGGGTTTTAATCCTGAAAGACTCATGCATATTTCAGATGAACTTGAATCGTCCTACGGTCTTCGATACGAAAGGAGACTCATTTTCAGGTCGAACCAGGGAACAGATGATCATATCATCTACAATCCGAACACCGTTGAAAATCTCCATTCTTACAGAGTAACCGGAGAAATAGCTTCCAGGCCCTATGCCAGTGTAGGAAGCCATTATTTTGTACAGATGAAATATAAAAGCCGGATGATTACTGCAGCAGCGTTCGAGCCGCTGAAGGAGTTCAGGAAGATATTCTCTGCACTTATGCCCGGCGATATAGTATCATTTTACGGATCTTTCGTAAACGGGAACATCAATGTGGAAAAGATGGAAGTGCATTCAGTCTCAAGGATTTTTGAAAGAACTGCGCCTGTTTGCGGGGTCTGTCATGTAAAGACAAAAAATTATGGGAAAAATGATTTCAGGTGTCCATCGTGCGGCCATAAATACACGATGCCATCATATAATGAAGTGGAAAGGGAACTGCGCCCTGGCAAGTATGATGTTCCGGTTATTGCCAGGCGGCATCTTTCAATGCCGTTTGAAATAGAACATTTTTTCAATGCTGAACTTCCCGGGCTGTCAGGTGAAAATTTCTCCCGGCTGTAATTATGATTTTTTTACAGTTATATTAGGAATAACAAATACCAAATTTTTGATACCATCAGTATACAGAGAAGGATAGTTCAGCGAATAATATGCTTGCAGAGGTTCCCATGCATTTAAGGTTTGATCGATGAAATGAGGGCCCGTGAAATATCGATAAAAATGGAATAAATCAATATGTTTTTCCTGTAAAAGTGTAAAATTACTTCCAAAAAAGAGTACCGGATATTCAATGATCAATTTTGATGAATTTCAATCCAAGCCTTTTTGCAAGTTCTCCGTCCGTACTTTCATTATCACCGGCAACAACAGATTTTTCAAGATCTATATTGAAATCTTTCAGCGCTTCCTCTACAAGTCCGGTGTTCGGTTTTCTGCACCTGCACATTTCATCTGGCCTGTGCGGGCAATAATATGTCGCATTAACGCTTATCCCATCACCGGTGAGTTCATTTATGAGGGCACTATGAAATTCAAGAAATTGATCCAGCGAAAAGTATCCGCGGTTTATTCCCGACTGATTCGTTACTATTATTATTAGATAACCAGAATCCTCATATTTCCTAATAAACGGGATGATATCGTTATAGATCTTCAGGTCCCTCGAGTCATGGCAGTACGGGCAATCAGCATTTATTGTGCCGTCTCTGTCTATGAAAAGGGCGGGCTTCATATCCCTGTCTTCTTTATGGATTATCCTCATTTTTTCCATTGATTATAACGGTGTTCCGTATAAACCTGTAGTATACAAAGGTTGAGATAATTGCCGTAAACAGTATCTCATATAAATGAAGAAGAATAAAGCTGTAAAGGATAAATAGGATGCTTTCCCTGTGCATTGAAACATTGATATAGAGCCCTGATCCGGATACATTAAAGTGTATTGTTTTCGAGACGTATCCTGGACTGCTTACCATAATGGTATACGATCCATTTTTGAGGCTGAGGTAGAGAATATTGCCTTCGGAATGCACTGTTCTGTTATCTATCCGAATTATCAGCAGACTTGCGCTGGCCCTGACTACAACCGTATAATTGAATGTCAGAAATTCCAGGCTTCTATTCAGGCTGCTGCCACTTACCACAAGGTATCCTGATAAAGGCCAGTATCCCTGGGAATATGCGTGGAATAGGTAGGTTCCATTTGCCGCTTCAAAGGTATGTATAAAATTATGAGCAAAAATCATGCCATTTACCGAAAGTTCAAAGGGCACAGTTGAATACAACGTTACGTTATATTTTACGGGGCTGAAGTCTATATAAAGTACCTGCCTGCTTTCATCTATTTCAATATTTTTCGGATAACTGGCAGTATACCCTTCATGCGAATAGACCTCAACGGAGTATTCTCCAAAGGGAATACCAAGGGAAACGCTTCCATTTACGGATGAACTGAAATTTCCTATACTTATGCCAAATGAACCGCTGAAGTTTCTGGCAAAAATGGTTAAACTTGAAAGGCGTTTTTCATAATACACGGTATAAGTTAAATTTCCCGGTACATGGATAGCGAAGATGGAATCTGAAATATAAAAAGAGGTGTTTTCAGGGACTACATCATATGAACCAGCCGTCACGTTCACGGTAATTTTGCTAGTGTTTGAAGAAAAATACGTTCCGTTCAGGTCAATCGTCCATTTCCCGGTTATGTTCGTGGCCGATATACGGATAGTATAAATAATTCTGCTGAAGTTTATCTCCTCCGATACGCTTTTGCCTTCCACGGTTACGTTAAAAGACGATGGATTGGCACTGTATCCAAGCGGAGGCAATACGGAAAAGGAATACGTTCCGTTCTGCAATTCGAATGAAGTATTTCCATTATAATAAGATCCGTCGAATACCAGTGTCCAGTTATGTAAAATTCTGGATACGATCATAATGTTATAAACGACAGCATCAAAGGAAATGTTCACCGTTAGATTCTTTCCATGAACGTCCAGAGTGCCATTGTAAAGTGCATGAAAAGTCCTGTTATTCAATACAGTGAAGGAATAGGTCCCATTTGGAATCGATATATTTATAGACTGCGATGAGGAATTGTAAGTAACGTTACCGATGCGTATACCCCAAGTCCCTATATTCCAGTTCTCCCTGGAGAAAGATACCCTGTATACCCTGTAAATGGGAAGGAGCGGGAATGAGTAATTCTCTCTGTCGTTTACATTCATGCACTCCCTGGAAAAAACGAATGACGCATTTAC
>JAVRLS010000078.1:0-4841 GCA_031961205.1 Thermoplasmataceae archaeon
TAATAGTCCTGCAAGATCTCATTGACGAAAATTTATATACAAATATCTGAATGATCTAGCGATAGATAATGGATAACACGAAAGAAGTCAAATTGAAAAAGGCGATAACCTTTCCACAGATGATGGTCATCGGTATAATAGCAGCCGTAGGCACCGGGGCCCTTTTTGCCCCGGCCGGAATGGTTGCTGTTGCCGGGCCTAGTGCGGTCATCGGATGGGTGATCGGTGCGATACTCTACACATTTATCTCCTTCACGTTCGTAGAACTTTCAAAAACGTACCCAGAGGCTGGCGGCCCATCGCGCTATTCACTTTACACGCACGGAAGGATAACAAACGCAATCAACGCGTTTTCAAGCCTGATCTGGTACATTTTTATACCGCCCATTGAAGCGCTTGCAACTGTCGAGGGGCTGAATTACGTATATCCAAAACTCATAGCTGCCAGCGGGGCACCCACATTCCTTGGGGCCGGTATAGGAGTAGTAATCCTCTTCCTCTTCCTGCCGCTTAACTACTTCGGTGTAAAGGCCTTCGGGAGATACTCGTTCTGGATCGGGATCGTTAAAATTGCAATATACCTTATAGCTGTTTTCGGACTGATGATAGTTTTTTTCAATGCAAAGAACTTCTACATTTACAGGGGCGGGTTCGATGCTTTCGGGCCGACAGGAATACTTCTGGCCATACCGTTCGCTATGTTCGCCTTCGGCGGAATCAGGGTGGTTCCTGACTATGCAGAGGAAACAAACGAGACAAAGAAGCACCGTTTTCTTGGAAAGACGATCATCTATACTGTAATCGGGCAGACAATCGTATACATACTATTTTCGATAGCATTTGTCGGAGGCATTGACTGGGCAAAGGTCGGCATACCTGCCGGCACATGGACAGCAGTATCGAGCATAACCGGCAATCCATTCATGTTCCTGGCCGGCCATTACAACAACGCGATACTGATAGGTGTTGTTTTCGCCGTTGCAGTGATCGGGCCGTTCGTAACAGGATACGTTTACGTCGGCGGTGGTGCAAGGGTCATGCTGGCAACGGCAAGATCAAAGATAATGTCATCCTCAATGGGAAAATTGAGCGAAACCTACGCCATACCCTACTGGGCAATAATAATATTCGTGATAGTTGGAGCCATTGTTGCATTCATAGCGGCCCCGGTTCCGGGCATTTATGCGCTTCTGACGGACGCTGTTGTTGCCGGATACATAGGATTCGCGGTGACTCCCATAGCGATGATCGTGAGCAGGAGACAGGGGACAACAAAGAAGGAAGACATGATGCCTGCGGGAATGGCCATAGCTGCAATTGCATTTGTGGGTTCAGCGCTGATATCATTCTGGAGCGGGTGGCCTTCGGTTCCCTATGCAATACTGATACTTACGATAACGATGGTTGCATTCGGAATAGCGTTCAGGATCAGGGAACATCTTATGAATGCAATATGGTACATAGCTTTCATAGCATTCATACTCTTCATGACCTATATTGGCAGCGACGGAGCACTCAATGTAATACCGTTCTTTGAATCCACTATAATAGTAACCGTAGTTTCGGTTTTAATCTTCTTCCCGTGGGGTATATTATCGGGTCTTAAGACTGCATACAGAATTGAGGAAAGAGTTCCGGAATTCCTGGAATGATCTTTATTTTCCAATAACTGCAACCAGCCTGTATTTTTCTTTTTTTTCGTACAGAAGGTCCGAACGATACACCTTGAGATCGCACATTCCAGCCTCCCTGTAAAATTCCACGAGATCATTTTCCGAAAGAAAATGGGCATAAGCGTAGAAACCCTTTCGATCCTTTTCAAGTCTTCTTATGTATTCCGTATTTTTGTCCAGTATAACAGATATTACGGATTTAGCGACTCTTCTTGCCTCCCTGAGTGCAGTTACAGGTCGATCAAGAAAACAGAGGGTTACCATGAAAAATGCGAAATCGAATGATCTATCACCATACGGTATGCTGTATGCTGATGCGACCTTTACATTTACGCCCCTCCTCCGTGCTGCGTCTGCCATCCCTTCCGATATATCAATTCCATAGCCTATTCCAAGGCGTGATGCGAACATTCCTGTGCCGGTGCCTATCTCAATGCCCTTTTCCGGCGGTATTATTGCCCTTATAAAGTTAAGCTGGTCATTGAATTCTTCCGTATGATCCAGGAACCACCTGTCGTATTCCCCGGCATGATCGCTGAAGTACCTTTCTATTTCATCCGTCTTCATGAAAGAATATCGCATGGAAAGATATGCATGTATTGTTATAGCAATGATCCTTTATTTTATATATCCTGCTTCAACCCCATAGAAGATCGTGTATCCGGAGATTCTGTTCACCATATTGCCATGCATATGGTTTCATTCAACTTCGCCGAGCATGCTTATGATTCTTGCATCGAAGTCCGATGCTGTTTCACCATGCGTCTCGGGCATATGCCTTTTCCTGACATAATTCATCAGATTGTAGCATGCCTCCGTCCAACCGGCATCTTCCACCAGTATTCTTGACGGGAGATCTATTGCCATAAGGGGGGCCGATTTCATGAGATCCGTTCCCTTTGAAGGATTGCCGAATATAATAACCGTGGCAGGAAACATCTCAATGCCATATTCGGCAGCAGCTTTTTTGTGATCGATAACGCAGAATATCCTGAACCCGTATCTGACCAGGAGATCCTCGATCCTTTCAACCGCTACATCAAATGGTATTCCGTACTTTCTGCAGTAAAGGCCTTCAATTTTTCCGTGATCCGCCATAGGTATGCAATTTTTCCGGACATAAAAATGCACCGTATTCGAATCTGTGACTTATGCATTGAGAAGCAGGATGTAAAAGTTTATATCATGTCTGACATTAATCTTAATGTGTCATTTAAAACTGATGTAATAGCTAAACTGGACGACCTGTCTAAAAAAATAGATGCGGTGTCCTCGAAGAATTCAAACGAAGAAATAAAGACCCTCATAGACGGCTATACCGAAGAAATAAAGAAAAGCATTGAAGTGTTTCAGAATGATATAATTTCCGAGTTTGACAGCAGGATAGAAAAACTGTCAGACTTAGTAAACGACGCAATAAAGTCGATCAGTGAAGGGGAAAAGCCCCAGAAAGCGAAAAAGGATCCGAAGGAAAAAACAAAATAGGGCAGTATAAAATAAACATTTGCGATACCATAACATGCAGTATACGCTAACTAAATTACAGATAAGATACCGTGATCTGGATACCGTGGGACATGTGAATAATGCCGTTTATTTTTCATACTTTGAGCTGGGCCGGATAGATTTTATAAAGAAGTATCTCTTCGAGTTTAAGGCAGATGATGTTAATTTCGTGCTTGCCCACGCGGATGCCGATTTTTTCAGATCAATAAAGCTTGACGACCAGGTTTACGTGAAGACATACATTTCAAGAGTAGGAAAGAAGAGCTTTGATATGTCATACGAAATTGTTGACGATTCCGGGAACGTTTATTCAAAGGGAAAAACTGTGAATGTTTTCATAAAGGACGGAAAGACAGTAGAGATCCCGGAATTCATAAAAAAGTTTGCATAGATAGAGACAGTCAAATCTTAGCTGAAATTCCCTCATTTCCGATCGTTATAGTAAAATCATGAAATGTGTTTTCGGCATTATTTTCCGCGTGAATACAATGAACCGGGGCATCTCATAAATTTAACTGATATCACAGGTTATCAATGAAAATTTGACGCCTGCCATAGATACCTTATTATTTAACCGTTTTTACGCTCCAGTAGGCCTTATCGAATATCCTGTTGATCCTGTCTACTTTACCCGGTAAATCGCTAACTGAATCAAACTCAAACGATACGGTGTAATTGTTAATGCCGCTCCCTTTTGAAAGGAGGTAATAGCTGGCCTTCAGGCCCTCCTGATCCATGAGGGAATGGATGGCCTGGTCTATCTTATCGGCCTGTACATCAGAAGGTATAGAAACATTTGTCTGGTACAGGTTCCTGTGTTCCGTGTTCAGGCTCTGAAAAATGGTATTTCCAAGGAAAGCTGAATTCGGGACCTTCACAATGTTTCCGTACTCCGTGCGGATATCGCTGAAAAGGTATGATATCTTCTCCACCTCTCCGGTTATTGGCGATCCAAACAGCCATGAACTTATCATTACGCTCTGCCCTGGCTTGAGTGCACCGGAAGAAGTTGCAGCAAATCCTGAAAATATGTTTGAAAATATGCTCTGAAGTGATATGCCTATGATCAGGGCACCTATTGATCCTCCAACGAGGGCACTCGTCAGGTCTATACCGAGCGATGAGAGTATTATGGCAAGTATTATGGCGTACATTGAAAAGCTTACTATTATGTCCACCGTATTTTGAAGTGCTTTGTTTCCACTCTTCCTTATTGAAATGGCCAGGGCCTTCCTTATGAGCCTTGTGATCAGAAGGCCGCCGCCGCCAACAAATATTACGATTATTCCAACATTGATGTAATATTCATACGGGTGTAGAAACGTCACGTAGTGCAGTAGAAGAAAATCCAGCAATGGCTTTATCACAAAGAGCGCAATTCCTATGGCCAGTATAACAATAACAATGTATAACGGCAGTTTAAGGGCTCGATTCATGCTGAAGCTAATAGCTTCATGAATTCAAACTTATCTGACCGGCAGTTTTTTCTATCCGATCGGTCTTTATTATTGTGACTGATTATCCCTTCGTCGACAGAGAGAAAGGATTTGAGGTGCTGCATTTCACCGATCTTGTTGAAGGTATCGTTAAGGAGAGGATAAACCGCTTTGCTGTAACTGTCGATGCAGGAGGCGAAGAAAAATACATGCATCTCCACGATCC
>JAVRLS010000079.1:0-4691 GCA_031961205.1 Thermoplasmataceae archaeon
TAAAAGTGTGTTTATTAACTCCGGTCGATCCTGCCGGCGGTCACTGCTATCAGGTTTCGACTAAGCCATGCAAGTCAAGGGGCCGAAAGGTACCGGCGAACAGCTCAGTAACACGTGGATAATTTACCCTTAGATGGGGCATAACCTCGGGAAACTGAGGCTAATTCCCCATAGTTATTATAAGCTGGAAGGCTGTAATAATGAAAGCTCCGACGTCTGAGGATAAGTCTGCGGCCTATCAGGTAGTAGGTGGTGTAAAGGACCACCTAGCCTAAGACGGGTACGGGCCCTGAAAGGGGAAGCCCGGAGATGGACTCTGAGACAACAGTCCAGGCCCTACGGGGCGCAGCAGGCGCGAAAACTGTGCAATGCGCGAAAGCGCGACACGGGGAACCTGAGTGCTTTGACTTTTCGTCAAAGCTTTTCTTATGCCTAAAAAGCATAAGGAATAAGAGCTGGGCAAGACGGGTGCCAGCCGCCGCGGTAACACCCGCAGCTCAAGTGGTGATCACTTTTATTGAGTCTAAAGCGTCCGTAACCGGTTTTATAAATCTTCAGATAAATTCTTCCGCTTAACGGAAGAGCTTCTGAAGAGACTGTAAGACTTGGGACCGGGTGAAGTTGAATGTACTTTTGGGGTAGGGGTAAAATCCTGTAATCCTGAAAGGACGACCGGTGGCGAAAGCGTTCAACTAGAACGGATCCGACGGTGAGGGACGAAGGCTAGGGGAGCAAACCGGATCAGATACCCGGGTAGTCCTAGCTGTAAACGCTGCCCACTTGGTGTTGCTTCTCCGTTGAGGGGAGGCAGTGCCGTAGCGAAGGTGTTAAGTGGGTCACTTGGGGAGTACGGTCACAAGGCTGAAACTTAAAGGAATTGGCGGGGGAGCACCGCAACGGGAGGAGCGTGCGGTTTAATTGGATTCAACGCCGGAAAACTCACCGGGAGCGACCTTCGGATGAGGGTCAACCTGACGAATTTACCTGATAGAAGGAGAGGTGGTGCATGGCCGTCGTCAGCTCGTACCGTAGGGCGTTCACTTAAGTGTGATAACGAGCGAGACCCCCATCTCTAATTGCTAAAACATTCTAGAGAGTGTTTGCACTTTAGAGGGACCGCCAGTGCTAAACTGGAGGAAGGAGGGGTCGACGGCAGGTCAGTACGCCCCGAATCTCCCGGGCTACACGCGCGCTACAAAGGACGGGACAATGAGCTGCAACCTCGAAAGGGGAAGCCAATCTCGAAACCCGTTCGTAGTCAGGACTGAGGGCTGTAACTCGCCCTCACGAATGTGGATTCCGTAGTAATCGTAGGTCAACAACCTACGGTGAATATGCCCCTGCTCCTTGCACACACCGCCCGTCAAACCATCCGAGCTGGTGTTGGATGAGGGTTTGTCCACTGGATAATCTCGAATCTGATGTCAGTGAGGAGGGTTAAGTCGTAACAAGGTATCCGTAGGGGAACCTGCGGATGGATCACCTCCTAGAAAAAAAGTGTGGTTGGCATCTACCTATACCATACCTTTAAATTTTTATTTTCAATAAGCTATTTGACATTGGTGATTCAGTGGCTATAGATGACAAAGCTGAAGAGATTCAGCAGAATATTGAGAGAAAGTTTTCGGGTATAGGCAAAGGTAAGTATGCAAGGATTTTGAGGATGGCAAGAAAACCGAACCGCGATGAATACATAAAGGTTCTTTTAATAACAGCTGTTGGACTATTGATTATTGGAGGCATAGGCTTTATAATATACCTTATAATGGATGTATACGCCAAATTACCCTGAAACGGTTAAAGGTGGATAAATGGAAAATGAAAAAGTATTTGAATGGATCGAATTCAACGTTCCTGAAACAATAGATAAGGGTAGCGGCGAGAGTCTGGAAATACCCATAAAGGTAAAGAATATTCAACCTTCCAAGAGAAAATTTAACCTGAATATAAACTATAAGATTACAGAAAAAGATTCAAGTGTTGAATGGAAGGCCGTCGTTAATGCTGGAAAACCCGAGGATATGAATCTGGCCGGTTCAGGTAATATCGAACAGGGTTTCGAGATAGAGGGAAATAAAGAGAAAGAAATAACAATTAAAATACTGGCTCCAAAGGGCGCATTTGTTAATGATAATCTCGTTATGGAGATATCTGTTTCATCTGAAGACATGATCCACAGTTATGCTAAAAAAATTTCCGTAACTCTTAAGCCCGTGATAGTAGCTCTTAAGACTACTGTTGGATCGGAAATACCTGTTTCTATGGATCTTAATAACAGGGCTGAAAGGGATCGCCAGGAAAGAAGCAGCGGAAATGAAAAAGCCCTGAGTGAAATCCTTGCTATTATGGCGCCATACGAGGTTAAAGGTTATATCTTCATTGAAACAATGCATCCAGATCGTGTTTCTTACCTGGCGAGGGACGTCAGGGGGTTCAAGGGTGTTGTTTCCGGGAAGATAGACATAGATGAAATTGCCCATTATCTCACGCCAAAGCCTGCAGTCTCCGGGCTTGAACTTGGATCGCTTGTTGAGCTTGTGGAAGGGCCATTCAAAGGGGAAAAGGCAAAGATTATGTCGATCGATTCAGTGAAGGAAGAGGTAACGGTACAGCTTGTAGAGAGCATGGTCCCAATTCCGGTCACTGTGAAGGCCGAATCAATAAGGACCATCAAATAGGCCCTGTTTTGATATGAAACTTAAAAATATTTCAAAGGGGGAACAGGAGAGATTCAAGGAGAAACTCAGGAAATTCTTTGAAAATCCGCTTCAGATAATCCCCAAGCAACTTGATGATTCTTTTTTCTGCCCATTTTCAGCATACAGGAACAAACTTGAGAAAATGGCACAAAAAAATGATTTTACGTACAAGGGATCTGATACTTTCCTGAGCGGTATATACGAGACGTGGAAATTGATCGATTCAGAAATACCGATACTCGGGCTAGTAAAAACACCATACGGTACCAGCCAGTATGGGAGAAGGGGGAATACCGATGAGCATGTTCTCGCCGGCATACAGAACTATGATCATGACATATGGAGGATGCTTGCATTCTCTTCTATCGTGAAATCTAAAGATATAACTGTGTATTCAACCAGAAATTTTTATCTGGCATCCTGCAAACAGACTCCCCCCGGAACCGATTTTTTTGTGGACCTTTTCGAGGAGGAGGGCTTGAAACCGGTGGTCAACGGAAATATACTGGATCTTGGAAACGGGGAAGATTTTCTTGATCTTTCTTATTTTTCCGGCTTAATTTTCCGGGTACATGATGATGTGAAGACCAATATTATGTATACACTTTTAAAGCATATCATGATGAACAGAATTGAGAAATATTTTGATATTTCTTTTCCGTTTCTCAGTTCCTGTGTTAATGACATACCGCCAGATGTAAAGGCATCCTATTTTGAAACCCGCATTGACAACAGGCAGGCCATAGAAAAAGTGAAGGAATTCAGGAAAAAGGAAATTGCCAGGAGAGGCCTGTATGCGATAGGATCTGAATGCTTTAATGGCATTGATGATTTTCTCAGGAAATTTCCGGATATCGAAGAAATTATCGATATTGCCCACGAATACAGCGGGGGGATATATCTTGAAACGGCCTCGTCCAAGAAACTTATTGATATACTTTGGAATGAAAACGGCGATAAGATATCTGAAAAGATAATAGGGTCCCATGTTGAAAAATTTGAGGACATAGACAGGATCAGGAAGGAGATTGACGCTGACAGCAAAATAAGCATTGAGCCATGGTCGGATAATGGTATGTTCCTGATCACTATGATCAAGGATTATTTTAAGAATGGGCGGGAACAGACGGTTATGCGTTATAAGGAAGGCGCCAATTCACATATTAAAAAAGCAATCCTGTATGCCTTCGTAACAGCAACCGGAAAAAACAATATCGATTATATTTTCAGCAATGAAGATAAAAATCTTGGAAAAGAGATAGTATATGATATAAAGAATATAATCGAGGACAACGATGTTGAAGAGAGTCTGAAGCATTTAAGGAAGTTTGTGCCATGAATTCAAAACATTACGTATCAAAAAAAGAATTGAGAGAAGTTGTTAACGCGCTTGCCGCAATTGGTATAGTTATAGATGCTGAGGCCATAGAAGTTTCAGACAACAGGAAGGTAAGGTGTTATTACATTGATGGAAAGCCGATGGTGTTCATGAATGCGGAGACCATACCATCAGTTTATCTGCTGAATGCTGTTAAGCCCGCCAGGAATGTTGTCAGGATAGATGGCGGGGCCGAGCCGCACATAATAAACGGTTCAAATCTTTTTGCCCAGGGTATACGGGAAATGGATGAAAATATAAAGGAAAATGACATGGTTTTCATTCAGAGCGAAAAAGGATATTTTATTGCGGTTGGAATATCCGTTCGATCTGCACTGGATATAATGGGCGACAAAAAGGGGCTTGCTGTAAAAACAATACATTATCCGAATGACGAATTTATGAAAACCTTTGATTCCTGAACATACCTTAATACTGTTTTTTATCCCGGATTTCGCAAAAAAGCAAACGCAATTTCCCATTGCTTGTGTTCGTTTCCAGTTTCTGCCTTTAACCGAAAAATGATCACGGTGGTGCACAGGTCCTCATCAGATCCCGGAATATTGCAATCCTCTCCCATTTGATACCGTTGCCGGCAACATTGATATGAACGG
>JAVRLS010000080.1:0-4650 GCA_031961205.1 Thermoplasmataceae archaeon
TGTTAAAATCGAAATATATAGTTTTGTATGGCATATATAAATGAAATTGTTCATTTTTTGAAAGAAATAGTTATATATGACTCTAATTTTAATATAATTATGGCAGAAAGACTGGTTGAAATGGCCAGGAGAGATAAGGACCGAATCATCCTGAGAATTCCCCATGAAACAGCAAACTATGCCTCGATTTCCGGAGGGAACGAGGAATTCATAGTCGCAGATTTTGTCAGCGCTTATGACCCCGAATCGAAAATATTGAACGCAGAGATCAACGAAAAAGCCATATGCAGGATCATAAGTTACAGGGACGAAAGCGGTCTGGAAATGCCATATATTGTGATTCCCAATGAGATAGTATCCGATTTTCATATTGAAGATGGAGAATTTATCGAGGTTGTTTTCGGCCATATAGTCAAGAAAGACAGAATAGCGGAAATATTCCCGGGCCTGGAGATTATTCAGAATTATCCATACTGGTGGAGACAGATGAAATCATTATAGAAGGTTAATAGAATCATTTATTTCAGTTATTCCATGTGATCGAAAAATGAGACTTTAGCCCATGGGGAATTTCAGAAAGGTGCTGTGAGAGTACATTTGAATTCACGCTTGACAGGCTACTCTAAAGAGATGTTGCGATACCGGATAAAAGGTCCAGATCGGCGAAGAAAGTACTGTCGCTGAAGCAGGAACCTCCATTGCTTTAACATGGAAAGGGTGCCAGTAGAAGATGAAACCACGCAGGCAATCAATAAAAAAAGTAAATACAACAAAGAAATATAAAAATCCAGATTTTATGGCAAAGAATAGGCAAAAATAACAATATTTTTCAAGCAGATGTTAAACCTTGAAATTATCAAGTTATTATGAGATTTCAAGAGTATTGTCTATTGTCATAAGCTCAAATGAAACCCTTCCCGAATCTATGGCTTCCTTCACAAGCTTTTCTCTCTCAGTCATCTTTGAACTGCCAGTTTTAACTTCAATGAATACTACGTTTTTTAAATTCCCATTGTCAATGCCGTTAAAAACGATGATATCAATAGGAGTTCCGATGAATCTTGCCTCACGCGGGTTATATTTGAAAGCTGGAAAATAAGGCGCAAGCTGTTCCGATACCTTTCCTGCCACAACATCCCTGCTTTTTTGTACAGATTCTTTGCGTGCATTCAGAATCTTCTGATTTAATTCCTCCTTAAGCTTCTGTGCCTCTTCCCTGAGTTTTAATGCCTCCATTCTTATATTGTTTGCCTCGGACATTGCCGCTACGGATTGCCTGTTAAGCCTGTCAATCTTCTTTTTAAGGCTCCCCGTGTACAGTATAAAAGCCATAACGACAACTAGGAGCATAAAAGCAATGATAACCATCAAGTAAACAAAGTATGACATTGTCTGATACATTACTAATTTCTAATTAAATGATTCGAAAGCTAAATTCATGATTATGAGCAATAAAGAGAAAATATGAAATAAAATTAAATAATGTATTAAGCACGGCAAAGAAAAAGAATAGAAAAAAGAAGAAATCAAAATCAAACTGGATAAAGGCGCATTATCATTGAGCGAGGTTTTTATTTGTTAAATACATTTACTATCCATGAACGACAAAAATATAGATGTAAATGGCGTGAAAATACATTATATCGAAGCGGGTGAAGGCAAACCGGTACTGCTGTTTCATGGATCAAGATTCAATGCTGAAACATGGAAATCTACCGGAACTCTGGAAGCAATATCAAACTCCGGGATGAAGGCAATATCAGTAGATTTTCCAGGATATGGATCATCAGAGGAAGGCAAATTTAACAGCCTGGACGTTTTCATGGAAGATTTGATGAGCTCTATGGGAGTTGAGCAGGCCGTACTTCTTGGTGCCTCCATGGGCGGTAACGCCGTTATAGATTTTGCAGTTAACAATCCTGATATGGCTGCCGGCCTTATACTTGTCGGGGCAGTCGGGATAACGCCATTATCAGAGAGGCTGAAAATACTGGATGGAAAACCGTCGCTGCTCATATGGGGATCACAGGATCGAATATCCAGCGCATCGAATTACAGGACGTATATGAAGCACGTCAGCAGCGCAACTTTTCTGAATATAGGAAAAAATCATGCGTGCTATCTTGACGATCCTGCAGGCTTCAACAGGGCCGTATCAGAATTTCTCGCTAGCCTGAATAAAAAATAAGCACTTTTATAGCTATAAGAAAATGCAGTTCCTATCATATATATCGATGACTTATCCATGCAGATTCGATCTCTTTCGAATAATGGATATATCCCAAGATAACGGATCTATCATAAAAATACCTCTCTATTTTATCCAGGAAACGATGCCTCCTTGAGGTTTATTTTGACAGATCCGATAGCTATACAATTACAAAAATAATTTTTTATAATCTTTTACAGTTCATTTTGCCCTGATTTCACCTATAATTTTTTTAGCCGATGTCAACGAAATCTCGCCTGATTCAATCATTTTCTCGACGACACGATCGACTTCAGATACAGATGCGCCAGCGGACATTGCCAGGTTTCTGGCGTGCAGTTCCATGTGCCCGCGCTGTATCCCTTCACCGGAAAGAGCACGGAGTGCTGAGAAGTTCTGGGCAAGGCCCACAGCCGCAAGAACCTGTGAAAATTCCTCTGCCCCTTTCACGCCAAGAATCTTCATGGCTATTCCCGCCTTGTCGACACTTTTCGTTGTGCCTCCCACAGTCCCCACCGATACCGGTATCTCGATATATCCGGCAAGGTTCCCTCCAGCATCCTTCTCATACCTGGCAAGAGGTCCGTACCCTGACAGGGCCGCATATGCATGCGCATTCGCCTCAGCTGATCTCCAGTCATTCATCGTCGCAAGCAGCACTGCATCTATCCCGTTCATGATACCCTTGTTGTTTGTGGCTGCCCTGTATATGTCTATTCTTGCCATCTTATCTGCCTCAATTATGTTGTCTATCAGCTGGTCGCCAAGGATTTCCCTGCTAAAGACGGCGCTTGCATATGAAACCCTGTATTTGGTGAGATTGCTGAGAATCCTTAAATTTACCCTCCCACCTGTAAGCGCCTCGATTTCAGGAGCTATGTACTCGCACATGCTGTCGACCGTGTTTGCGCCCATTGCGTCACGTACATCGACCAGGAGGTGCAGCACTATCATTGGATATGGTGTTTCATATACCTTGATCTCGATATCCTTTGCGCCTGCATTCATGGAGGAAAGTGTATGGCTTCTTGTATTTGCCATATCGATGAGTTTCTTTTTATTCAATAGAATGTTCATCTTTGCCTGGAAAAGCGATTTCAGTCCCACGATCTGTATTTCCCCTATCATGACAGGATCTGTGCTGTAAGCAGAAAACCCGCCCTTTACACGGGCCACCTTTGCGGCATTGGATGATGCTGCAACTATTGAGGGCTCTTCAACAGCCATTGGTATCAGGTAATCCTTACCGTTGATTAGAAAATTCACAGCGATGCCCATTGGGAGCTCAATCGTGGAAATTACGTTCTCGATTATCCTGTCGGCCCTGTCGATACCGAGCGATCCTGTCATTCTGAGAATTTTCATGTCATCATCGCTCAGGGAGGCAAAGTTTTTTACAAATTCCAGTCTTTCTTCCACACTCTTCTTATAGAAACCGGATGATTCAGATGATCGCATAGGATCATATTATTTATTTGCTTATAAAAATTTATGAGATCTAAAACGACGTACGCCGTTATGATTCACGATGCCTTTCATTGCTTATTCTTTGATCGAAACCTGAATGCGGGAGTTCTCCATTTTTCAGTGATTCGTACGCAATAAATGCCATCGGTATCGTCATCAGTACCATTGCGAACCTCAAGCTGGTGAATTCTGCGATTGCACCGAAAATGGGCGGCAGAGTCAAACCAACTATGTTGAATATGATGTTGAATGTTGCATATGCTATGGATATCTGATCACGTGGAACCGAGGATGACACAGACATTGTGGCGAGCGGGTAAATAGAACCGTGGGGAAAACCGAGAAAGATCATGGAGAGAAAGAAATAGACGATGCTATCACTGAATATTAGAAAACTGAAGCCTATGATTGTTGCCGCAAGTGAGATAAGCATCAGCCCGAAACGTCTCCTTGGCGTTTTGAGAGCAATTATAAACCTGGTGGTCATTGAAACAAAGAAGAATGCAGTAAGAGCATAGAAAAACATCGCAGGCGGCATGGACGAATACTTGTTGGCCAGAAGGCTTCCATATGTCAATATTATTATGAACGGAAATGAATATGTAAGGTTGCCAAAGAATCCAAAGCTGAATCCCCTGTTCTTGAAAAGTACGGGAATGGTGTGCAGGATTTCAATCGTGGAGACTTTCTTCCTCGATTCCGATTCGCTGATTCTGAGCCTCATGGAAAGCACGAACATGGCAACCGCTGCAAGAACGGCAACCGGAAAGAAATAGATGAACAGCAGCCTGATTGGCACCCTGATGTCAGAAAGCATGTAAGCCTGAAGAAATGTTCCCGCTATTAAACTGAGCGAGAGCGCGAACGTATAAAAGCCAAGGACATGATCACGTATTTCGCTGTACGAAAGGGATATGAGGGTAAGAAGTAAAGGCGGAACCAGCCCCATGGAAATACCTCCGGCGGCTGATATT
>JAVRLS010000081.1:0-4561 GCA_031961205.1 Thermoplasmataceae archaeon
AGATAAAACATGAAAAATATCTGGTAGAAAAAGTCTGCCTTTATAAAAGTGAATTGAAAAGAACAGGGCCCGAGTATACAGAAATATGCTGCAATCAGCTGATATAGTTCATTCTGTCCTTCTCATTCGGTTCTGTTTTTTTGGTTACAAGCTCTTCATCAGAGAATTCTATGGCTATAAGGTTCGATACCGGAATGAGCCTCAAAACGGTTTTTCCATCCTCACCTGTGGTTCTGAAGCAAACCGCCCCCTCTTCCCCGATGATTGTATATCCGACGAACTCCCCTACAGTCTTCATCGGCTTATCATCGCCGCTGTTTGAAAAAACTGTATATTTTCCACCCTTCTTGATTTCAATCATTTCCAAGCTAAGACACCTGTTTGCCCATGAATACATATTATATCTATTTATCTCAAGATACTGGTTAAAATAAGACTTTGCAGTTCCGGTATTCACATTAAGTTTTTAATATGCACGTATATACCGGTATATCATGAAAATTCTATCTTTGCCTTCATCGGTGGATCTTGCAAGAAAAGTCGCCGGTGATCTGAAAACCAGCCTTTCATTGCCTCTGGCAAGAAGGTTCCCCGATGGTGAAATGTACCTGCGTATTGAGGATGACATGTCCGGCGATGATGTATTTATCATCGGAAACACGAGAAAAGATGAGGACATACTCGAGATGATCATGAGCCTCAGCGCAATTTCTGACTATTCTCCACGATCCGTGAACCTCATAATACCGTACTTCGGATATGCACGCCAGCATAAGCGTTATAACAGGGGGGAGCCGGTTTCCTCGCAGATACTTACAGAAATACTTTCAACGTATTCTGGCAGCATCTGCACTGTTGAGATCCATGACGAACAGACCCTCCGGTATTCGCAAAAACCATTTACGAATATACATATATACCATTCTATAGCAAAGCATTTCATGGACAGGCAGATAGATTATGTCGTATCCCCGGATGACGGCGGTCTTGAAAGGGCCAGGACCGTTGCAAATGAACTTAACGTCGAATATTTCTACATCGACAAGAAGAGGATAGATGACCGTACGGTAGAGATGAAGATGCCCGACGTGAAGGTGAACGGAAAGAATGTCCTGATCGTTGATGATATAATATCGACAGGCGGAACCATAGCCATGTCATCTGAAATGCTCAGGAAGAAGGGCGCAAACCGCATATACGTTTCGGCAGTGCATGGCCTTTTTGCCAACGGATCGGATGAAAAGATACTGAAGTATGCCGACGAAATAAGTGTGACAGATACGGTGCAGGGAAAATATACCGGTATATCAGTTTATGAGGAAGTTAGTGATTACATTAAGAGGTTCTATGTCAGAGCTTAGATTTTGCCACGGGCCGTACAGGGGGAAGGAATGCCCCGTATGCGGGATGAAGGGCCGGATCCTGATGAACGATCGCGAGGTCAATGAGATAAGCAGGATAATGGCAGGAGTACTGCGCCATTTTCCGGAAAGATACGGGCTTCACATGGACGATCACGGTTATGTCAGGATAAAGGATCTTGTTGAATCCATAAAAAATAGGGAAAACTATATCTGGCTGACCGGAGATCATATCACGGCGCTCGTCCAGACCGATCCAAGGGGGCGATACCAGGTAAACGGCGAATTTGTCAGGGCTGTTTACGGTCACACTGTGGACGTGGATCTTTCCGATCTGCCCGCTGGCAACATACCGGAAAAACTTTATTTCCAGTCATCAAGGGACGAGGAATCACTTGTAAGGGAAGCCGGGATATCTCCTGCAGACAAATCATGGGTCCACCTTTCCGGTACATTCAGGAAGGGTTACATTTCCGGCCTTTACCATATCGACGATCCTTACGTACTTGAGATCGACGCGAAATCCATGATCAGCGACGGCTTCCCGGTATACAGGGCAAACAGTGAAATATACATAACAAAGGAAGTGCCGGGCAGGTACATAAGGGAAACCGATCAGGAAGAGATCACGCTGACAGAGGATGAGAAGGCGGACATAGACCGTGTAAGGTTAAAGGACAGCAGGAGGAGATTCTGAATTCCAGCGCCACAGCAGCCGCAGATACCGTTACGGATAAAACGAATCTGGCCATACTGAATGAAGTTTTAAAATACATTCCGTTATTTTCAGCACCGGAAAAATATAATTAATCCCGGATATATCATTCAAAAAGATCCTGAACCGCCGGCTGGGAATAAGGATTCGATATTAAACGGTTAAAATTATTGAATATAAAAATAAAAAATTATTGGAATATCGCTTATTTTCTCGCCGGAGCTTTCATCCTGCTTATTATTTCCTGGCCAAATTCCGAGCATTTAAGGGCCTTTATGTTAAGCATCCTGGCAATATCCTGTGTTAGCTTCTGGTCCTTATATGTCTGGTATATGGCAGCATCAAGGACGCTCGATGCCTCCTTCCATCCTATGTGGTCAAGCATCATTTCCCCTGAAAGTATGAGCGATGTCGGGTTCGCAACATCAAGTCCCGCGTACTTTGGTGCCGTTCCGTGGACTGCTTCGAATATTGCATATTTGTCTCCTATGTTGGCCCCAGGGGCAATTCCTATGCCACCAACCTGTGCGGCAAGCGCATCGGAAAGATAGTCACCGTTCAGGTTCATTGTTGCTATAACCTCGTATTCTGCAGTCCTGGTCAGAACCTGCTGGAACATGTTGTCCGTGATCCTGTCCTTTATGACAACCTTGTTTGCATACTTCTCCGGGTCTTTAAGGTATTCGGTCTCGGTTACCGTTGAATCGCCAAACTCATTCCTTGCAACCTCGTATCCCCACTCCTTGAAGGCGCCTTCCGTGTATTTCATTATATTTCCTTTCTGGACGAGCGTCACGCTCTTCTTCTTATTCGCTATAGCATACTGTATGGCTTTCCTGACAAGCCTGGCCGATTTGAACCTGCTTATCGGCTTTATGCCTATACCGGTATCGCTCGAAAGGTTTATGTTGAACTGCGAGGCCAGGAATTCCCTTACCTTCTTAGCGCCATCCGAATCGTATTTCCACTCTATTCCTATGTACAGGTCTTCGGTGTTTTCCCTGAAGACGATCATGTTCATCAGTTCCGGGTGTACAACCGGTGACGGAACGCCCGGAAAATACCTGACAGGCCTTATGTTAGCATAAAGGTCCAGGTACTGCCTGAGCGTAACATTCAGGCTCCTGAAACCCTCGCCTATGGGGGTGGTCAGCGGGCCCTTCAGTGAAACAACACATTTCTTCAGATCGTTAAGGGATTCTTCCGGCAGCCTGTTTCCCTTCTGTTCGTAAGCTTCGTCTCCCACAAGAATCTTTTTCCACTCTATTGATTTTTTTCCGCCGTAGGCAGTTTCAACCGCTGCATTTATAACTTCAATTGAAGTCTTAGATATGTCCGGGCCTATTCCATCCCCCTCAATGTATCCAATCGTTGCGTGGTCAGGCACAGAAAGTGTACCATCTTCTTTAACTTCGATATACGACATAATCTTTAATCGTACATTGATAATTTATACTTATGCATATAATAGTTAGTGTTTAATAACAAGTATTATTTTTATATAAAATAATGATCCTTCGCCTGTAATGATAACCATATGCATTTCACCGGCCAGGCTTATAGATCCGGTTCCAGGAATGTTCAGCCGGAACAGATCCGATAACATAAAACTTTAATGGATCACCGCAGCCGAAAATTCATCCGGTCCTGCTTCACAGTTTCCTGGCATTCAGCCGGGAAAAGATCCGGAACGCATCGGCGTAATCACTTAATTCCAGCTGTCCGGGTGCGGTTTCATCCGCATATTTTGCATAAACAAGATCCGATACAAAATATGATGATATGATCCTCAGGAAGCCGTTTCCTTCACCCATCGGTACGAAAGCCACCGGAACCCGGTATCTTTCCTTGAATTCAATTATTTTTTCAAGATCATCAAGGAATGATTTATCGTCGAAATAATAAGCTGCAACCTTTATTATATCCACATCGAGCGATGCAATCTCGTGGATCTTATCCATTATCCCGCTGTTATCCTTTCCGTGATAGGATGCTATTATCCTTGTGTCGATCGGTTTTACGCCTATCCTCCTGACAAGGGTATAATCCATGTCAACCGCAGGGACCATCTTCGTTATCGCATCTTCATACACCTTTTCAGGGTGATCTCCGCGGTATGTGAATATGTAATCAATGTCCAGCTCATCAAGTGCGGATATGAATGGAAAAAGATTTTTCAGGTCCGGATTCCTGAAAAGGTCATACCTCATTTCATACAGGTTTCTGTCCGATAACTGTTTTCTCTGGAATTTTTCAACGAGGCTATCCGAATCTTCATCATAAATCGATGTTACAACGGTACTGAGTGAATTGCCTATCGTGAACTTGCCTATGCTGGTTCGATTCCCTTTTATGATCGGCACGGACTTCAATCATATGCTTGGAATTAAACTTTTTCAGCCTTATCGCTTGAATCTTTTTCATTCTGTATGAGTTCCGAAATGTGTATGACGTTATTCCTGTAATTATCCATGGCCATCCTGAT
>JAVRLS010000082.1:0-4560 GCA_031961205.1 Thermoplasmataceae archaeon
GGATGTCAGCCGCACATGCGAACACGGGTTATAAAAGCCCTTAACGGGCTTATACCGTGGTTTGTCATGTTTATTAGCCTTAAAGCAATGTCATTTCATGATGAGCTATAACTTTGAAGAGAAGCCCCTGCTCATTTTCTGGGAAACAACAAAGGCATGCGGGCTGAAGTGCGAACACTGCAGGGCATCAGCCATCCTTGAGGGCCTGCCTGATGAGCTTGACTACGATCAGTCAATTAATTTCCTTTCCGGAATAAAAAAATTTTCAAAGCCATATCCGATAGTCATACTTTCCGGTGGCGATATGCTCCGAAAGCGCAGGATATACGATATAATGGGCTACATGAAAGATAATGATATACCTTTTTCAGCGAGTCCTGCGGTTACGGATCTTCTCAATGATGAGGCAATTTCCCAATTCAGGAGGTACGGTGTATCTTCAGTTTCAATCAGCCTGGACGGGAACAGGCTTACCCATGAGAAGGTCAGGGGCGTCGCCGGAGTGTTCGATGATACAATAAACGCAATAAGAAAACTGATAAAGAACGGGATAACCATGCAGGTAAATACTGTTGTTATGAGGTCCACTGTTAATGATCTTCCGGACGTACTGAAAATACTCATGGACAATGGCGTGAAGGTATGGGAAGTGTTCTTCCTCATAAGAACGGGGCGGGGAATAGACAGGGAGGACCTTTCGCCGGACGAATATGAAGATGTTAACAGGTGGCTGCTGTATGTTTCGGGATATGGCCTGCGCATACGTACAGTGGAATCGCCAATATACAGGCGGATAATAATGCAGCACGCAAACGGTGAAAAGCTTGAAGGCGGGCCACTATTTGAAAGCCTTGTGGCAAAAACTGAATCACTTCTCGGGAAACCTTCGCATCCGTATCCGAAGAGCGTTATACCCACCAGGGACGGGTACGGAATAATATTCGTATCACATAATGGCGACGTGTATCCAAGCGGATTTCTTCCGTATCCTGTTGGAAACGTCAGGGAAAAGGGAATAGCTGACATATACAGGAACAGCGAAACACTCAGAAAGATAAGGGATCCGGCTAATTTAGGGGGGAAATGCAACGCATGCAGGTACAGGGAAATATGCGGAGGTTCCCGTGCAAGGGCGTATTCGGTTTACGGCGATATATATGCAGAGGATCCGAGCTGCATATACGTTGAAGGGCAGTGAATTCACTGAATTGCGGCCCGGGATGGTACAATGCGATCTTATTCCTTCAGGGCAGAATATTTTTTATACAGTTCTTTACGACCGGTGATAATTGCCAGGATCCGGTTGATGAGATCCCCGGGGCACTGAATTGTGCGAATGACATTTTGCACGGGCAAATGATTTAAAGGGAAAATGCATAAAGTGCCACGATGATTGATCTTCCCAAAAAAATGGTAATGTCAGAGAAAAATTCCGGTGTGATTGATGAAAAATCCAGAGAGATAATCATTGGAAATAAAAGGCACAGATACAGGCCCAACCAGGTGCTGGAGGCAGGCGACCGTATATCAATAGACGGTGAGAACTATACGGTAACATATTACAATCCAACGCTGTTTTACAGGACCATAAAAAGGGTTGCACAGATAATATCCCCCCAGGATGCGGTATACATGATATCGGTATCTGGAATAAGGACCGGCAGCAATGTTCTGGAAATCGGCGTGGGTTCAGGAAATTTTTCTGCCTATATATTATGGGCCGTTTTTCCGGAAGGGCATCTTACCATGCTGGATACGAGCGATTCGAATATAAAGTCAGCGATCAGCAACCTCTCCATGTTCTATGATACATCTGGCATAAAACATTTCGTCGGTACAATGGACGATATACATATCGACGATAAATACGATGCCGTATTTGCAGACATACCGAATCCATGGGAATACATGAATTCGATATCCGGTGTTATGAAGGCCGGTTCTTACGCCCTGTTCTACCTACCAAATTTTGATCAGGTTGAAAAAACCGTACTCGCTTTCGAATCAAGCGGCCTGGTGCATATAGAAAGCACGGAACTGATAAAGCGCGGCCTCATAGTCAGGAAAGATGCCACAAGGCCACAGAACGACATAATAGGACATACGGCATTCATAACTCTGGCAATGAAGGGGAGCATGATGAACGAAAAATCCCTGTAAACATAAGTTTTCCGGATAAATTAATGGCCGGAATTTTCTCAAAAAATATATGCATTCATAAATTTATGCATAAAAAATATGTCCTAAGACTGCATTAGCAGTGTGAATGCTTTTGTTTGAAATACACTGTGAGGTAGAAACGCATTGAACAGCAACTCTGATGGATCAAATGAAGGGATAGGGCCCGGCTGGGAAGATTCGATCATCGTGTATATGAACATAGATGAATCAATATTCAAGGATGTTTTCAGCAAGATGGAAATTATAACCGCGCTTGGTGTCATAAAAAAGGCCGTTGAAAAGTACGGCCTGCCGGAAATATATACCATGAAGGAGATGAAGGACGATGCCCTTCTCAGTTACCGGTTGAAAAAATTCGAGCAGAAAATGATGAGCAGGATGTCCCCTTCAAGTTATGATGAGGAATACATTTCAGGTTTCAGGAGATATATCCCTGAAAATTATTTCACGATAACTGATGAAGACATATTCAGGGATTCGCATGTGCGATCGGAAATAGAAAAATATGACAGAAAGAATCTGGTATTCTGCGGGTTTTATACTGAAAGCGACATATATCTTAGCGCTTCAGAATCCATCCTGAACGGGTACTATGCATATGTGCTTTCCGACGGTACATCAACAATATCGGAGAGAACATATTTTGAGGCACTTGATCTTCTTTCGCAATCCGTCGAGATCATTGATTCAAGAGATTTATTAAGAAACTGGGAATTAACGGGTTGACATGTACAGACCACTGATAGGAATCATAGGCGGAGTCCCCGGGATGGGTAAAACCAGCATCTCCGGTTCTGTTGCAAGAAACCTCGGGATTGATATAGTCCTGTCATCGGACTACTTACGGGAGTTTCTAAGGCCCTTTTCTGAAAAAATGGATAGTGAAGTCATAGAAACCAGTGTTTACGATGCATGGAAGTTTTATGGCGAGATGACCGGAGAAAATATAATAAGAGGTTACCTTGATCAGTCGGCTATAATCAACAGCGGAATGAACCGGGTGGTATCCCGTGCCGCTGCCAACGGAGAGGATATGATAATTGAAACACTCTATTTCGTACCTTCCCAGTTTGCAATTCCGGATTCCGCAGACGTCAGGATGTGTTACATTTATACCGAAGACGAAAACACGCACAGGAAGAGGCTGGAGGAAAGGGGCAGCTACACGCACAGGAATTCTCCGGGAAAGCGTCTCAGTGCGCATCTTGAGGAATACAGAACAATAATGAAGTACACCATTGAAGAGTGCAAGAAATATAAAATAAATACGTTTGAGAACTCAAATTACGAGGAGACCAGGGATCAGATTATGGAATTCATGGGGAAACATGACTGAATTCATTCTTGTAGATACAAATGTTTTGATATACGCCGTTAAGAAGAGGATATGGCTGGATGAGGCCATAATTTCAATTCGCGGAGTGAAGGAAATAAGGGTGCCGGCCTGTGTGATAAGTGAGTTAGAGGGCATTTCCAAAGAAGACAGCGATGCACGTACTGCACTTTTATACGCTTTACGGAAGGAGATCGTGGAGGGTGAAGGGAATGGGGATGAATGCATACTTGATGCGGCTATAAGGACCGGAGCCGCAATACTCACAAATGACAGGAAGTTCATTGAAATGATAAAGAAAAGCGGCATAAGGGCCGCTACGCTGAAGGGAAAGACCATAATCATGCTGTAAACGGCATGATTTAAATGTTTTCAGAGTGAAAAACTCTTTTCTATTTCCGGTACTATCACCTTCATTCCAATACCGGACCCGTCTTTTTTGAATTTTTCCGGATCCGCCCTTATCGCATCGAATGTATTGTAATGCATTGGAATCACAGTTTTTGATTTTAGCATCCTTGCTGCGATAATTGCATCATTCTGATCCATCGTGTAATGGCCTCCAATCGGTACCATGGCGACATCCGGCCTGAAGTATTTCCCTATCAGTTCCATTCCGGAAAAGAGATCTGTATCTCCCGCGTGGTATATTTTTTTCCCGCAATCAATTATGAAGCCCATCGGGTTACCGGCATACTTTCCGTTATAACTTGAGGAATGGACAGCATCAGTGGCCCTTACTTTTATTCCGCTAAAATCAACTGTTCCACCAGGGTTTATATCTATAACACTGGCGCCCTCGCTGCCAAGCATCTCTGAAAGTTCAAAGGAAGAAACAACGGGAGATCCTGTTCTTTTTGAAATGATCACTGCGTCCTCCACATGATCGAAATGACCATGTGTTACGAGGATCAGATCGGGATGCAGTTCTTCCGGTTTTATCTTTGCTACAGGATTCGATGTCAGGAATGGATCGACCAGTATATTTTTCCCGCATTCTATGGAAAAACATGCGTGCCCGTGCCATGTTATCTTTACTTCTTCCA
>JAVRLS010000083.1:0-4348 GCA_031961205.1 Thermoplasmataceae archaeon
GGTCTGAATAAGCGTTTACCTTTCCCTCTCTGGGATCGTACAATCGAACGTTCCTTGGTGAGATTCCGGACATCTTTTTAGATCTAGATACTCTACCTTCTCCTGTATGTTACTATTGATCGACCTGAACTATAATCCTGTCTCCAAGCCTGTTTCAATCATCAAATATCACACCAAGTTCTAAAGCTGGCATTGTAAAACCAATAAACTATAAAGTTTTCACAGCCTGCAACGGAAAGATACCCTTTAACTGAAAAAATAAAAAATTAATTGAAATGACTCATTCAGACAGACTTTCGACGAGAATATCCAAGCGATCCTTCATCCTTTTAAGGGCATATTGAAGAGCATCTATGGCCTTAAGCGATCCATCAGTTTCAAAGTTAAAAATGAATCTTGTGTTATCTTCTTTTATCTTAACCCCGTCGCTTTCGAAAAGAACTGAAAGATAACGGCATCTCACATCGTCCGTGAACACTATTGTATTCTCGTCTTCTGAAATAACAGCTGATGGGCATTTCTCCTTAAGTGATTGCCACTCTTCAAAGACTTTTTTGTCTGCTGTGAATTCGCGATGATACTTGTATGATACTCCAGATGTAACCTGCCACTTGGCGTGTTCTTTTGCTGTACCGAGAATAGCTTCTGCTGTAACGAGTATTGCCTGCTTTGCTCCGAGCTTTACAATCGGGATCTCTCCATCAACTGGTGGAAGATCCGGATGTGTTACGGCCTGTATATCGGAAGAATATGCGGTAGCGGGGCCAAGTTTGTTTATAGAATATGTAACGGTACAGAGCGGGCATCCCTTTCCTCCACATGAGCACTGGTTCCTGAAATTAAGGCTGAGATCAGTTTTAAGTGGTATCAGGCCAAGGCGATGCGCAACCATTTCATCAAACAGCGGGAGAGACGAATCATATACGTTTCCTTCCGCATCCCTTATCTGTCCATGATGAAACGTTACATTTTCTATTGCAAGTTTCGGTATATCGTCTATAAGTGTCCTTCTGAGCGCATTGGCCTTCGAAGGATCAATCCCATCGATTTCGAAATTTATATACCTGTCTTCCATCTTCAGGATTTTTATGCTCATCTAGACTCTTCTCCCTCTTTTACCACCCTTTTTCTTCGTCCCGTCGTGAGGTACAGGAGTTACCTCTTCGATCCTGACAATTTTCAATCCTGCCCTTGATAGAGCACGTATTGCTGCCTGGGCTCCGGGGCCGGGTATCTTTGACTTGTTTCCACCAGGGGCGCGGACTTTTATAATGAGATCGGTAATCTCTTTTTCCTTAAGTATTTCTGAGATCAGATCCGCTGCCTTCATTGCGGCATACGGACTGGCCTGGTCCCTGTCGTTTTTAACAACCATGCCACCGGAAGCCTTTGCAATGGTTTCCGATCCCGTCGGATCAGTTATATGTATGATCGTGTTGTTTTGTGACGCAAAAATATGGGCAATTCCTGTTTTATTCATTTACTTTCTCCTCCTTTGTTTCTTCTTTTGGCTCTTCTTTGTTCTCTTCGGTTCTTTCTGCTGGAGATAGAAGTGACTGCCTTATAGGGTGAAGTTCGTCCTTCAGCGGTGAATTTTCATAATATTCGACACTGCCTTCATCCCGGGCTTCTATAAGCATTCCGGGAATGGTAACACGGCGCCCAGCCACGCTTATATGGCCATGCGTTATAAGCTGTCTTGCCTGTTTTTCGCTTACTGCCAGGTTCTTTCTGAACACGATCGTCTGGAGGCGCCTGTCCAGAATGTTCTCCACATTGAGTGAAAGCACATCGTCCAGCGAGGCATTTTCACTGAGCAGCTTATATCTGCTGAGTCTGCTGACCATATCAGAAAACTGTTTCTGAGCAGGGGCATCCGAACTTCTCAGCCTCGCTCTCAGGTATCTTGCCTGGGACCTTACCGAGGATATCATTGCCTCGCCTCTCCATATCTCCTTCTTGTTTACAAGCCCGTACTTTATCAGAAGTTTATTTTCATCCTCAATTCTATCCTTCTCCCAGGGATGCCTTGGAGTCGAATACTTCTTGTGAGGAAATTTTGGGTCTCCCATTCAATCACCTACTCCTTCTTTCTTATAACGCCGACACTGAGGCCTCTTCTTCCATTGGATCTTGTCCTCTGTCCACGAACCTTCTTTCCCTTTTCGTGTCTTACGCCTCTGTATGACTTTATTTTCTTCATCTGATTTATATCTTCCTGAACCTGGATATCAAGATCGGTTGATACAAGATTTATATTTTTACCCGTTACCGGTTCCCTCCTGTGGTTTAAAAGCCATTCAGGAAGGTCATACTCCTTCGAATCAAGATATTCCTTAAGCTTCTCTACCTGATCCTCTTTAAGGTCGCCTATCCTTTTATCTCTCGGCAGCCCTAGCTTTTCAATTATAACATAACTCAGCCTGATGCCTATTCCCTTAAGATCAGCAAGGGCGATGGGTATCTGCCTTTCACCGTTTATATCCTTATTTGCAATACGCACTATATACTGAAAATCCTTGCTTTCAGTTTTTTTAGCGGGAGTTGCGGGACTCTTGACTGCTTTCGATTCTGTGCCTTTAGCAGCCTTTCCTTCTGTCTTTTTAACTTCTTTGTCTTCATCCTTATTATTTGATGTAACTTTAGCCATTAGATCATCCTATCCGTCCGTTATATTATTTTGTAATATTAATTTTGCTTTTCTTCATCATATGCGATCCGGCAAAAGCCATTAATTTTTGTCAGACATGTTCGATCCATAGCATTTATCCATCATCCTTTTTATGATTTTGCGCTTCCTGTCATTTCAAATAGATATGGAAGAAAGAAATAGGAAAAATTCTAATAAACATATGCCATGATTCGATATGGATACAACTGTAAACAAGATAATAGGTTATTCCAGGGCCGCAATGAAAAAAGGACCCGATTCGGAGGAAAAAGAACTGATTAAGATGCGGATCGCAGACTCCCTGATAACTGCTTTCGGGGCAAAAGATTCAGATCCTGTTAAGATACTCAGGAGATCACTTCTTCCGTCAAGCGGAAAACTGAATTCATCCGTATACTTCTCCAGGGATAAGAGTGTTCCCTACATAAGCACCTTCATAAACGGTTGCATGACACGTTATCTCGATTTCAACGATACATACCTGTCAAAGGAGGCTCTGCACCCATCAGACAACATACCACCGGTAATATCTATCGCAGAGGTGAACGGGCTTGGAGGCATGGATATCATCAAGGCGATAAAAATTGCATACGATGTGGTATGTTCACTGGCAGATGCAACATCCATACGTGACCGTGGATGGGATCATGTCAACTATGATTCAATATCATCTGCGGCCGCACTTGCGTCCCTGATGGATCTTTCAGATAAGAAATTTGAAAATGCTCTTTCACTTTCAATAATCAACAATGTTAGCATGAGGCAGACAAGGGCTGGCAAGCTCAGTATGTGGAAAGGATGTACGGTTGCATACTCCACTATGGCCTCTGTATTTGCAGCCTTGAATGCCAGTGAGGGACTCACCGGGCCATCCGATATTTTTGAGGGAGAAATGGGCTTTAAGAGGGAAGTTTCAGGGCCGTTCGATTTAGAAATTTCCCCACACGTTAAGAAGACCATGATCAAGAACTATCCCGTTGAGTATCATGCCATGAGTGCAGCACAGGCCGCATCAATCCTGAAGAAGCAGGTAAAGGGTGAAATCAGGCGGATCAGCGTTGAAACCTTCACTGTGGCGAACACAATAATAATAAAGGACCCTGAAAAACTCAGGCCGGAAAATAAGGAAACAGCAGACCACAGCATGCCATATATAATAGCGTATACACTTCTTTATGGTGATCCTGTTATAAATTCATATGATCCGTCATTCCTGAAAGATCCGAAGATTCTTTCACTCATAGACAGGATGAAATTTACCGTGACCGAAAAATTTGACAGAATGTATCCAGAATACCTTCCCGTAAAGATCAGCGTTGAAGATGAATACGGCACACACGAAGAGGAAGTGGATGTGCCGAAGGGCCATTTCAGGGATCCATACAGCTGGGACGATCTGATGGCAAAGGCTCTGAGGGTCAGCGAAAGGCTCGGGCCGGTCGTTTCATTTGTGAGGGATCTTGAGAACAAGAACGCCGATGAACTGATGGAGGTTGTTAGAAGTGTCGCTGATGCGTGATAATATTAACGGAGGTCCGGCAGCACTCCGTAAGCTGATCAATAAAGGCATCGTTGTGGCTCCGGGTGTTTTTAACGGCATTTCTGCCCTTATTGCACAGAGGAACGGATTCGATGCAGCTTACCTTTCAGGTTCCGGTGTTGCCGGGGCCATGGGCC
>JAVRLS010000084.1:0-4258 GCA_031961205.1 Thermoplasmataceae archaeon
CTCATCTATCCATTTCTTTCTGGAGACAGCATAAACTTCATAGCCCATTATGCTTGCAAGCTGTACTGTGAACATGCCTGTATTCCCTGATGCCCCGTAAACAAGGATCTTCTGCCCTATTTTTCCCTCCGATCTCTTCAGGGCCCTGTAAGCAGTGAGGGCCGAAACCGTTATGCTTGCTGCAACCTCGTCGCTGACATTGTCAGGAACGCGAAAAACGTTTTTTTCATCCACAGAAACTTTTTCGGCATAGCCACCGTTTGCCGATACACCCCAGAGCCCCCCGTTGATGCAGAGGTGTTCATTTCCGGCTATGCACTGATCGCAGGTTCCGTCGAATATCCTGTTATAAACGACTACACGATCGCCTTTCCTGAAATTGTCGGTATCATGATCGATAACCCCGTAAACCTCTGATCCGGGTATGTGCGGTACTGGATATATCCTGTAAACAACGTTTCCGTTTATAACATTGTAGTCTACAGGATTCAGGCCTGCCTTCCTTACGTTCACAATGGCCTTTCCCCTTTCCATCTCAGGATCCCTGATCTCTTCGACCTTCAGGTTCTCGTTTCCCAGAGGCTCATAAACAACTGCTGCTTTCATGAAATAATATATCTTTGTCAAATATAATTATTGCGTATACGGTCATCGCATTTTCTTTCAGCCACTTTTCCGGGTATCCTTACACGAAGGGGAAAAATATCCTCTTGCAATCGCAACCGGAAGCGGTAGCATAAGAAAAAGATATATCTACAATTAGACTATAAGGTTGAAAAGTACGGGCATGCTGTCCTGTTATTGCATCAGGCATCGATTTCGGATGATGGAAGCGAATCAGGCGGATGTTACGTGTTTATTATCAGAAATATAAGGTGAAAGAAATGCCATTTCCAGAAGCAACTGCAAGGAGACTGAACAAGAAGATATGTATGAGATGCTATGCCAGGAATTCGATCAGGGCCACAAGATGCAGGAAATGCGGCTACACTGGCCTGAGGCTGAAGAAGAAGGAAAGAGCCGCCAGCAAATGAGGTGTTTGAGATCGAAAAACCCCGTGTAGGAATACTGCTGATGGAAGGTACCAACAACGAGTACGAGGTGTTTCTGTCCATCAGGCGCAGCGGTGGAATTCCCGGGTATGTCCATATAAATGAAATCACCTCTGGGAAGAAGAATATACCGGACTACGATGTTATCATAATTCCCGGAGGCTTTTCTGCGGGTGATTACATAAGGGCAGGATCCATTTTTGCTGCAAGGCTGAATAAAGCTGCAGGGACCGATATAAAAAGGTTCATTGACGACGGAAAACCCCTGATAGGGATATGCAATGGATTCCAGGTTATAAACGAGATGGGGCTTCTCTGTGAGAGGGGCAGCCTGGCGCTTGCATACAATAAATCGAACAGGTTCGAATGCAGGTACATATACGTGAAGATGACGTCCGATAACCCTATTTTCAGGGAAGCGTTTAAGGACAGGAAACCGGTGCAGGTACCTGTTGCCCATGCTGAGGGCAGGGTAATTCTGAAGGATGAGAAAGTCCTCAGGGAACTTTACAGGAATGATCAGATACTTTTCAAATATTCCAATGAAAATGAAATAACAATGGAATACCCGTGGAATCCAAATGGATCGACGGATTCAATAGCATCGGTTACCAGCGAATCCGGCAACGTTATAGGGCTCATGCCCCATCCGGAGCGCGTTTACTACCCGTACCAGGAGACAGGAAAAGCCAGGGATTATGCGGATGCCCCCGGAAAGCTGTTCTATGACAGCATAATAAGGTACGCCGGTGGAATGCATGGATGAAAAAGCATACTGCGGCAATTTTTATTTCAACGGAAGATTCGAATACCTTGAAGTCACCGTGTCGGGCGGGAAGATCATTTCCATAAAAAAGGATGCCGGGGACGCCGATAAGAAGTACCTTGGCGGTGCAATATTCCCGGCTTCAACGGACATGCATGTGCATTTCAGGGATCCGGGTGAGACCGAAAAGGAGGATTTTTACACAGGATCGATGTCTGCGATTTATGGCGGTACCACACTTGTCATGGACATGCCGAACAACCGGATTCCAGTAACGGATTACATAAGGTACGGGGACAAGCTGAACACGGTAAGAAAGAAATCGTTTGCAGATTTCGGCCTTTACTCAATGGCCACGGGCAGCAACGCGGATATAATAGAAAAGGAGAGCGCAGGGATAAAGATATACCTCGGTGGATCGACTAATTCCGTTGGAATCGATGGCATAAGCGAAAAAGAGCTGTCAAAAATACGTGAATTCAACGTTCCCGTTGTATTCCACGGTGAGATGAAGTCATGCCTTGAGAGAAAAAAGGGGGAAGCGCTGAATCTGAGGGAATACAACCTCTCAAGGCCGGTTGAGTGCGAGAAGGAAGCAGCGGATTTTGTTTCAGGCCTGGATATCAGGACAAAGGTTATGGCGCACGTAACGTCTCCGGAGATTTCCGGAAAATTTCTGAGGGAGGTCACACCGCATCATCTGCTGCTCAACGATGAGATGCCGCTTGGCCCGCTTGGAAAGGTGAATCCGCCACTCAGGGAAAAGGAGGTCCAGACAGGATTGCTGGATTCCTACGTTGCAGGTGACTTTGATGTGGTATCATCCGACCACGCCCCGCATACAGAGGAGGAAAAATCGGATTTTGTGCATGCAAAATCAGGAATAATCGGAGTCGAAACACGGGTACCCCTGCTTCTGATGCTGATCAGGAGGAAGATACTGAATTATGATGTTTTCTATAAAACGGCCATAAAGAATCCGCCGGAACTCTTCGGGATTAAGAAGGGAAAAATCGAAAAGGGATACGATGCCGATTTCTTCAACGTAGAATTTTCAAATGAGGAAAGGATCAACGAAAACAGGCTGCACTCAAAAATGCCAAGAAGCCCGTTCAACGGTATGTATGCTATATTCCCTGAAAATGTTATTCTGCGTGGAGAGACCGTAATAGAAAAAAGGGAAGCAGTAATGGATCCTTCCGGTGCTTACATTCCGTCATTAATCAATTAAGCCTGGATGCTGCTTTTCACGGTGAAGAAAACTGCGGGTATAAGTTCGTAATCCTTCGTATGATGCGCATATATCCTCTTCACCATGATCTTAAGATGTTCTTCCCTTATTATATCTGCTTCCCTTGAATAAACACCCCTTATGAATTCACTTGCTTTCTCGTTGCTTATTGAATAGATGTACGTGGCTGCCCTGAGTGCGGAATACAGGAATTTCCTGTCCGCATGCGGCCTTACAGATCCAAATGGCGGATTCATTATGCATGTATCGTATTTGCCGGAAATATCAGAAACATCCATAACCCTGAATTCGCCATCGGGGCAGTTCTTTTTAGCTATGGATACGGAATAAGCATCTATGTCTATGCCCGTGGCATGAGCTGCACCGAGCATAAGAGATCCGCAGGCAAAAATTCCCGAACCGCATCCGGGATCAAGAATGCTTTTTCCATAAATGTTTCCGTCATTGTATGCTGTGTTCAGTACATAAGCCGCCGTTGCAGAATCAGTTGGATACTGCTCCAGATAATTCTTATAATAATCGACTTTGCTTAATTTTTCAAGCTGTATTTCAAGACTCTTTTTGGCGCCCATTAATATTCTGATGAACCAATTACCAGTTTTATAATGTTTCTTGCTATCTTTTCAGAATTTTCCCTGTTCTCTCCCCTTTCAACAAGCAGCTTCTCTATCTTCCTCTCAGCGCGCTGCCTCTTCCAGGTCCCGTTTTCGTGTGCTGCCAGAACAATATACTCTGCTATCTCGCGATCTACATTTATCCCGAACCTTTCCCTGATCTTCAACTGCCAGACAGGTACCAGCACCTCAGGAAGGTCTCTCAACTCGCTCCTTTTCTCGGCTATTATGCCATTGATATCCTTCTTCCGGGATAAGACCATAAACTAACATCATGATATACATCTTAAAGCTTTCTGTCAGACATTGCAATAATGTACATATTCGAATAAAATTGTATAATTGCAAACGAAGGATGAAATTTTAATACGGGAAAAGCTAATATTTCCTGCACATTAAAAGAATTCAATAAAAAAGGGAATAAAAAAATCAGTATGAAAGCAAGCGATACAGGACGCCCTTGGTTGAATGGAGCCTGTTCTCAGCCTCATCAAATATTACGCTATTTATGCTGTCCGCGACATCGGCCGTTACCTCAAGGCCACGGTGGGCCGGAAGGCAATGCATGAATATG
>JAVRLS010000085.1:0-3966 GCA_031961205.1 Thermoplasmataceae archaeon
TGCCGGCTATCAAGTGCAATAATGTTCTAACAGGTTAGATACGAATTTAATATACGATCTATGCGTTGTTTTATCATGACGGATGAAAAACCGTATAAGGGAAGTGTATCGGATCGGCTTGAGCGGCTGCCTTTCAGCAGTGTTCAGCGGAATTTCCTGTTCATGGTTGCGGGCGGTGAATGGGTTGAAACACTGATGCTTCTTGGAAATGGGGCTCTGCTTGCCATGGTGGCTGTAGTTCTTCACTTTTCGAAGGTGATAGCTACAGTGGCTGTCCCCACAGCATTCTTTGCAGGGGAATTTGTGGGAAGCATAATGTTTGGAAGGCTTGCCGACAGGTTCGGAAGAAAAACTGTCTTTCTGTATAATCTATTGATATTCGCTGCTGGAATGATCATTGCAGGATTCATGTCGAATTACATAGCAATGGCCATTTTTGTATTCATCGGAGGTATCGGAGTCGGTGGCGAATTCCCGGTTGTTGACACATTCACGACGGAAATGATGCCCGGAAAGGAGCGCGGAAAGAGGGTGGCCACAGTTTATACCATAGCGGTTACCTCCATTCTCGTATTCATGGGGCTGGCATACCTTCTCTCAATTCCAAAGCCCGGTTTCTATTCATTCAGGATACTCTTCTGGTTCATGGGTGCAGCAGCACTTGTGGTTTGGGCAATCAGAACAAGGATGAAGGAGTCTCCGAGATGGCTGGAAGTCCAGGGCCGCTATGCAGAGGCGGATAAGATAGTTACTGGATGGGAAGATCGTGTAAAGAAGGAAAAAAATATCTCAACGCTCCCTCCACCAACGGAATCTATAGAGATAAAACACGAGAAATCCAGGTATAAGGATATTTTTGCAAAGGATGTCAGGAAGATGACAATAATGATGCTCATATTCCAGTTTTTCCAATCCGGTATATTTTACGGATTCGTGTCCCTTGCACCCTCATTCCTGGCAGACAAGCATGTTACTTTTGTCCACACCATACTATTCTCGCTCATAATATATTCCGGATTCATAGTCGGAAGCATTGCAAACCTGTTCATAATAGACAAGATAGAGAGAAAATGGGGAATAATACTGACCGCAGTATTAGCTGGTATTTTTGGGATAATCTTTGCGATAGACACCAACATAATAGCTGTGGTAATACTGGGATTTCTTGTTGCTTTTCTGCTCTGGAATTTCTCCAATTTCTATCATGTCTACCAGGCCGAGATATTTCCAACCAGAATAAGGCCAACAGCTGCCGGAACAGTATACAGTGTTAGCAGGGTATCAACATCCATTCTTGTACTCTTCATGACAGCACTGATACTTCCTCATGGAATACTGGCCTCATTCGGGTTTATCTGGCTCCTGATAGCGATAGTAATCGTGGATATTGGAATCTTCGGGCCAAGAACATCCAAGAAAAGGGTTGAGGACATAGCCCAGTAAAAATCTGAAAGCCTAATATTTTATTAAATATTTATTTATAAATAGAAATTACACTATTTCTATCTTCATTTTTCTTCTAACAGATTAGAATGTGGATTAATATTACGCTTATCCCTGATGTAACTATGATCTCAGATGATACATTAAGGGAAGGGCTGCAGACACCGGGATTTGCATTGACAATTGATGAGAAGCTTAAAATTGCAGGATTGCTGCATGATACTGGAATAAGAAGGGCCCTCGTTTCGTATCCCTCAGCGCATGAAAGCGAATCTATCGTTACCAGAAAGATAGTGGATGGAAAATATTTTGAAAAAACCTTTGCCCTCGGAAGAGCATTGAAAGAGGATATAGACGCAATTGCCGAAACGGGATCGAATATTTCTCTACATTTTCCATTCGTTTATAAGGATCTGGGGGAAATCATGGAAAACATCCGTTATGCCACCAAAAAGGGCCGTGAAGTTGAAGTTTCCATCGTAGATATTGGAAAATATGAGATCCCTGAACTCATAAAAGTGGCAAAAATGGTTGAATCTACAGGAGTCGATGTAATACAGTTCCCTGATACAACTGGAAAACTCACGCCGAAAGATACCGGAAGGATACTTTCCAGTGTTTTAAAGGAGATAAAATGTGAATCTGAAGTGCACTTCCACAATGACATGGGGCTGTCGATTGCAAATGCACTTGCCGCATTCTCAGAAAATGTCGATTATATAGATGTTTCCGTAATGGGACTTGGAGAGAGGAACGGTATATCCGACCTTGCATCCATCTATGGCGGTATAAAGGACGGGGTAAATGAAAGGCTTGATATGGAAGCCCTATCAAGGCTCTATGAATATGTGTTCACGCTAATTGCAAAAAAGATCGGGATCAATTATTTCTACGGTAAATTGCCCATAATAGGATCGTACCTCGGCACAAGCACGGCAGGTACACATGCTGCAGCCTCTTCAGTATTCAGCACGAATGGATTCTCCGTCAACGTTTATGCCGGAAGATCCATGATCAGGGAAATACTGCGCAGGCACTCCATGGAGATAAGCGATGTTTCTCTGAATATGCTGCTGGCAGAAATCAAAAACGCATCGGTTGAAAGGGGCATGCCTATTCGTGAGGATGAGATAGTTAATATGGCCGGTGGTTACCAGTGAGAGTCCTTGAGGTTGGCCATATTGTTGCAGGGCCTACAGCTGGCCTTATCCTTTCGGATCTTGGCTTTGAAGTTATAAAAATAGAAAGGCCTGGCAAAGGGGATATTGCACGTTATCTTACCGGTTCCAGCTCCGGAGCTTTTCCCTATTATAACAGGGGCAAGAAGAGCATCTCACTTGACATATCAAAGCCAAAGGGGAAGGAAATTTTCATGCAGTTATGCAAAAATTCTGATGTTATCATCGACAATCTTGCAAGCGGTTCAATGGAGAGACTTGGCCTTTCCTATGAAAATATCAGGAATATAAATCCGGGAATCATTTACCTATCAATCAAAGGGTATGCCGCCGGGCCATACGAATCCAGAAAGTCGCTTGACTATCCAATAGAGATACACAGCGGGGCCGCCTACATGAACGGCCTTAAGGGAAGACCGATGAGATACGGTGCATCTATTGTTGATATGTCTTCAGCCATGATCGGAGTTATCCATGTTCTTATGGCCCTGAACGAGAGAGAAAAAACACGAACAGGAAAATACATAGATGTCGGGCTCTTTGAAACCTCTATTTTTATGCTTGGACAGCACATTGCAACGTACCAGCTTAACGAACGCCCGTTAAATCCAATCAATGAAGAGGGATTCGCCTGGGGCATATATGATTTCTTTGAAACATCGGATAGGGAAAAGATATTCATAGCAGTCACGACGGACGATCAATGGGCACAGTTCTGCCGCAATTTCGTGCCGGATCTTTGCTCCGTTGACGATTACAGAACAAATGAAGGGCGGTTTAACAGCAGGCCCACCCTTATCCCGGCAATATCTGGCGTCATCTCCAGGATGACACTTTCGGAGGTCAGGAATATTCTGGACCGCGAAAATATAAGCTACGCAGAACTTAAAAAGCCTTGGGACATGATAAACGATCCACACATGGGCCCAAAGATGCCAAACGTTGGATATTCCGGAAAGAAACTCAGAGTTCCTTCATTTCCGGATACGAAATGCGGGGACGGGATAGCCCCGGAACTCGGTGCAGATACATTGGATATCCTGCTAAATGAAGGTTACAGTGAAAGCGACATCAGGGATTTGAAAAACAGTAAAATCATTTAAAATTCATTTAATTTTTGAATAAAAGGGAACTTTTTCCATAAGTTCTCTGTAATTTTAACGGGATGATAATATCCAGACAGACCGGTTGATCTGTCCTTATAAAAATACCAGGCCTGATCCGGGATATATAGATCAAAAATTCGCACGGTAACTCAATAATAATGTACACACGTCAATGATCTGAAGAAACCGGCCAAAACCAGCACATCACTTTATCGCGGTTGAGAACCTATACCGGGCAG
>JAVRLS010000086.1:0-3945 GCA_031961205.1 Thermoplasmataceae archaeon
TCTTTGCCCTCAATCCTGTTTCGAATGAGTATATAAGCAGGTATGGAAATCTTTTTTCAATGCCAATATCGATCCTTGCTATGGCGATATCATTCATCGTAGTTTTTATATCACAGAGTATTTATGTTATTTCTCTTTCAATCATCATTTTGAGCCTTTCATTCACCATGTTCTATAATTCTGTGGTCAAAAGGGGGGACAAATTTGTCATGAATGTACCTTTTACCTACTTCTCAGCGGCATCCGGATCTTTCATAGGGCTTGCTCTGTTATCCTTCTACAGGGGACCGATATATGACGTATATGCTTACTTTTCCATAGTACTCCTCATAATAGGGCTTTCAACCATATTTTTCATAACAAAAAAATCCTCAAGCAAGCCGGAAAAACATAACATATTTTACATAATGATGCGCCCGTTCTATGTCATGGAGAAAGTCGGCAAATCTAATAAGAAACTGCTTCTTCTTGTGGATTCCCTGAATGAGATGTTTTTAGCTATATCAATAGGATCCACTTTTCCCTTCATATTTGCAATTGGTATAGATTCTGGAATCAGCAGGAGCGGAATTTATATTGTTTCTGCTTTTTCCGGTATTGTTGCGGTTATCGGAATCCTCATTTACAGCATGTTCAAGGATGAAAAGTCACTTGCCTATTACCCCACGAAGAGCGTTATCATAACACTAGCGCTGCTGCTTTTCATTGTTATGTCCAGCTATTCGTTTATAGCTGCAATATTGATATGTTCACTTCTTCCCGCTTCTTATATAAGTTCTGACAATTTTATGAAACTCCAGTTCCCTGATGATTTCAATTACAAAGAAATAACATCATTCTTGAGAAATCCAATAATGATAATATCGCCCATAATGGGCCTGATATTATGGATAGTAAGCAGGCATCTCCTCTTCACAATGGCGATAGTGTTTTCTGTGCTTTCCTTCGCAATGACGGTGGTTGTAATAGAAAACCCGAAATTCTTTGGAATTACAAAACCTGCAGTCCAGACACAGGAATGATGCCCGGTAATATCGAAATATTTTATGTTTATCAATATATAAGTACGAAATTAAAAAATGATTTTAAGGATGATTCAATTAAAAAGCATGAAAGAGATTGATGTAATCACTATAGGGGCCGGGGGAGCTGCATATCCTGCGGCTTTCAGACTCAAGAGATCCGGCTATAAAGTAGTAATGGTGGATGACAAGGGGGTTATGTCGGGAAACTGCCTTTCAGAAGGGTGCATACCCTCAAAAGCCGTGATAGAAACAGTCCATAATTATGTAAAGTTACGGCAGTTTAAGGATTTCAGCCTTGATTACAGTGACGTTGTGAAGAGAAAGGATGATGTGCAGAAACTCCGTTATGGACAGCATCAGGAAGAGCTTAAAGAGGCGGGCCTGGAACTTGTTAAGGGGCATGCAAAGCTGATAGATGAAAATACTGTCGAGGTAAAGACGGATAACGGTACCGAAAGGTACAGGGCCGATCACATCATAATAGCATCCGGTTCAGAAACAGTAATACCCGGCATACCCGGATCGAAGTATGCACTGACAAGCAAGGATTTCTATTCCATGGATCCCAATGTAAAGAATATTCCCGCGTCCATAGCGATAATTGGCGGCGGCTATATAGGCCTTGAAACCGGATCGTTCCTTTCGCTTATGGGTTCAAGCGTTACGGTTATAGAGATGCTGGATGCCGTATTAAATACGATGGATCCTGAAATTGTTGAAAAAACGGTTCCGTTGCTTCCAAAGATGGATATAATAACAGGTGCGACGGTTAAATCGATAAATAAGGACGGTAAAAAAATTACAGTTGAATATTCCAGAAGCGGGAGTGAAAAAAGAATCGATGTGGATTCTGCAATGCTTTCCATAGGAAGAAGACCTGTCCTGCCGGAGGGAATAGACGATCTTGGCATAAAATACGACAAAAAGGGGATAACGGTTAACAGTGCAATGCAGACAAATATAAAACATATTTATGCCACCGGTGACGTTAATGGAATAACACCGCTGTTCCATGCAGCAAAGAGGCAGTCCATAGTCGCAGCAAACAACATAATGGCGGAAGACGTGCCTACAGATTATTTCGATCCGCTTTCCGTTCCATATACAGTTTATACTATCCCGCAGATGGCATTTGTAGGCCTTACGCCCGGAATGGCAAAGAAACGGGGAATCAATTACACTGAAGGCACTTTCAGCATGTCCAGGGATTCAATGGCGCAGATATTCAGTGAAATGCAGGGGGAAATAACGATCCTGTTTGACGACAGGATGAAGATTATAGGCGGGTATGTTATAGGAAACGATGCAGGTAACCTGATAAATGAGATTGGCCTTGCAGTGTCAAAGGGTCTTTCCGCCAGGGACTTTGCAGAGATGGCCCACCAGCATCCGATGACGTTTGAGGGTCTCAACGAAATTGCCAGAAAATTCTATTGAAATTACCTTTTTTGATTCAGCAGGTATGCAAAACTTTCTGGCGTTTGAATACAGGTTTTCATGAAGGGTCACGCCTTATAATTGAACCTCCTATCGTACCGCCTATCATTGCTGGCACGATGCCTTCTATAATTATCCTGAGGGTCATGTAAGTTACGGAAAGGCTTGAAAAACTGCTTGCATAATTGATAAGGGAATAAACATAACCCTTCCCGAATATGCTGTAAATTTCTGAGGACATCGACTGGCCTGAAATTATCAGCAGGAAGATTATAACTATGAGAACGAAGAGACTGGATATAAATGCGGAAAGTGTTCCCCTGGAAGCACCCCGGGATATCAGGCCCGAGACAACTCCCCCGGCAAGCCATCCAAGAAAGGAAAATGGAGCCAGCATAAGCATAGCGATTATTCCTATGAATGATCCCAGGGCAATGTTACCGTTATTTTTTTCAACCATATTTTATATCGGGAAGAGATTGCGATCGCAGATATTAATATAATTGCGATATTTTCGCCTTTCATTGTGAACAGGGAGATAGCCTTTGCCGTACTGTGCAGATCAAAGAAACATCTTCTGTATTTCCGGATTCACATCTATTACGATCGCTTTACCCTCATCACCTGATTTCAGCCATTCCAGGTCCTCAAGATTCCTGTCAGCGGTCCTGGTTTCTATGCCAAACGATCCTATTATTTTTTCCAGGTCAAGCCCGAATGAAAGAAAATCAGCCTTTTCCAGCCCAGGATAGTAGCTTGTTGCAAAACTCTTAAGGATGCCATATCCTCCGTTTTTAAGAACTATCATCTTAAGCGGTATACCGTACCTCTTTGCCGTCCATAGGGCCTGTATTGTGTACATTACGGAACCATCACCTATAACGAGTATCGTGTCCTTCTTTTCCATCGTTATGCCAAGCGCAGCCGGCAACCCCCATCCAAGCTGTCCGCTCTTTGCCGTGAAATATCCCAGACGATCGTATCCAAAAACAGATCTTATTGTCTCGGAACTTGATATTGATTCATCAACAAGCGTGTAATGTTCAAAAGTTTTACGGATACTGTATGCTACATAATTTATGCCCATGTTCTTCTTCTCGTTTGCAACCCTCGTCCTGAAGGAAAAATCTGGATTCCTCCTGAAATTACCTTTCCTTTTCACAAGTCCGGTTATTTCCGAGAGGAATGTCTTTGGATTCGCCATGTAGCTGTCTCCAATCTTCCTGGACAAATTCATGCCTATAAAAATCAGGTCTTTTCCTGGAAGGAGGGGTGATGGTATATACGGATAAAGCGTGATGTCCGATCCTATGAATATTATGAGATCATATTCCATAAGCGCCATGTTTATCAGCGTTGTGCCCGGCATCAGTTCCCCAGCATACGACGGTGAGGACGTCAGGAATCCGGCCCTTGATCCCAGCGGTTCAGTATAGACGGGACAGCCAAGCTTTTCCGCAAACTTTTCAGCCTCTGTGAACGC
>JAVRLS010000087.1:0-3900 GCA_031961205.1 Thermoplasmataceae archaeon
TCCATGGATTCCAAGGTATCATCGAAGCACCTCAAAGTTTTATTCCAGTAAGCGTCTTTGTATCAATAACCCCGTCTATGGTCCTTATCTTCTCTATCACTACTTCTCCTATCTCTGTAAAGTCTTTCATATCAAGTTTCACTATAATATCATATTCACCAAAAAGCGGGTGAGCTTCTACTACACCATTTATTTTCAACACTTTATTATATACTTCATGTTCCTTTCCGGGAACAGTACTTATCAAAACAAAGGCTATTGACAATTTAACACCACTAATAGCTAAATCCTATGCTCTTAATAAATTTTGTGATATCCTGAGTCTTCTAGTATTAAAAAATGCGGATACAAATGGATAAATTCCAGTAGTTAATTAGCCAGTGTGCAGATAACCGAAATATTCCACAGCATCCAGGGCGAGGGCACTCTGATGGGCATCCCCATGCTATTCGTAAGAACGAATACATGCAACCTTAGATGCGCATGGTGCGATACAGAGTATTCATTTTACAATGGAAAGGAAATCGATCTGACGGATCTCTCTGGAATTGTCAGGAACAGCAATGAAAAATGGGTATGCTTCACGGGTGGGGAACCGCTTGTGCAGCGTGAGGCTCTGGAATTCGTAAACATATGCCTGGATGCAGGAAAGAGCGTTCTAATTGAGACAAACGGCACAGTTCCGGTAGATCGCTATACCTTTTCTGATCACACGGTAATCGATATGGATGTTAAGCCACCGTCTGCCGGGGTTAAAAAACCATTTCTCTATAAAAATTTGAATTTTCTCAGAGATCAGGATTATATAAAAATAGTTATAGCCGGCGATGGAGATCTTGCTTTCGCAATAGATTTTGCCACGAAAGCTGACAGCCGCCTGAATATTATCATGCAGCCTGCATGGGGGGCTGACATAAAGATGATTGCCGATTCCATTGTGGGAACCGGCTTGAACGTGAGGGTGTTGCCACAGCTCCACAAGATCATCTACGGTGATAAAAGAGGGATTTAAAACTATCGTTTACGTTTGAAGCAAAATTAAAATTACAAACTCTTCGTTTAAGAAAGCCACTGATCTTGCGATGTGGATGAAGTGCTAAAAGTTTATTATAAACGAGGATATCTTTATATGTACCGTTGGGCACAGGGGGATTCAAGCCTGATAAGCCACCCGAAAGAGATCGTGGAAGATGGAGCAAGACCTCCGGATCGGTGAAGAAGGCACTATCGATGAAGCAAGAACCTCAAATCGTTTACGATGGAGAGGATGTCAGAGAACGACAGTAATATATCGTTAAAAGATATAATGAAGTATGAAAATGACAGTGGCACATACACCGGATCCGGATGATTCCTTCATGTTTTATGCTATGTTTGAAGGAAAAATAGAAGTGCATTTTGACTATGAGCAGGTTATAAAGGATATAGAAACCCTGAACAAGGAGGCAAAAGACGGTCTTTACGATGTAACTGCACTCTCGGCAAACGGGTATATAAATGTAAGTGACAGATATTTGCTGACCAGATCAGGAGCAAGTTTTGGAATAAATTACGGGCCTATTGTGGTCTCAAAGAAACAGATCGATCTGGGCCAGTCGATCATGGGCGTACCTGGCTTCATGACGTCATCGTATCTACTGTACCGCATGTTCGGCCCTGAAGCAAAAGAATACAGGGAAGTACGGTTTGACGTAATACCTGAGGAAATAATGAACGGGCACATAGATGCGGGTATTCTGATACATGATGAACAGCTAACATTCCAAAAAAGGGGCCTTATAAAAATTTTTGATATTTATGAAGAATGGAAGAAATATGCGGGATCTCTTCCTGTACCGCTCGGGTTTAATGCTATAGCAAAACAGGTCGGAAATGAAAACATCAAGAATTTTGAAGATGATTTTGAAAGATCAATAAGATATGCGATGGCCCACGAAGATGAGGCAGTAAAATATGCTATGAAATATGCCAGATACAACGATTTCAGTCTTGAGAAGAAATTCGTGAGGATGTATGTAAACTACCTCTCAATAGATTTTGGCGATGTGGGAAGGCGTTCACTTGATCTTTATTACAAAAGAGCCTACGAAAAAGGTCTGATAAAGAAATTCTCGCCGGAAATAGTCTGATCCTTTACCATATTTTTATACAGCAAACTGGAATTGTTAATTTTATCATATATTTTTGATCTAGCTTGAACCCAATTCTGTCAGTAATTATTATCATAAGAATCAGTATAAAAATAAATTGATTATAAAGAATGGAATCCGGAAACATGGAAAACGGAAAAATAAATAATGATGTAGAATGGATGAGAATAAACGATCAGATAAACACCCTTTTTGAATCAACCTGGCCAATACCCAATGGTATGACCTATAATTCATACATAATAAAGGGAAGTTCCGGAATAGCCATTCTTGATGGCTCTGATGATTACTATTCTGATGATTATATAAATAAGGTTAAGGAGATCGTAGGGGACCTCAAAAAAATTAAGTATATTATAATAAACCATCTTGAACCGGATCATCAGAGTTCCACTCCAAGGCTGCTTGATCTTTCACCGGATGCAAAAATTGTTATTTCTAAAAACGGGCCAAAGATAGCACAATCATTCTATGATTTTCCGGCTGAAAGAGTTATTGCTGTAAATGATAACGACAGAATAAGCCTTGGAAACAAGACGTTGAAATTTGTTATAGCGCCGTGGCTTCACTGGCCGGAAACCATGATGACTTACGAAGAGGAGGACAAAATACTCTTCACAACCGATGTTTTTGGATCGTATGGATGGGTAAAGGATGGTATGTTTGATGATGAGATCGATCTTGAAAAATACAGGGACGAAGCAAAAAGATATTATATCAACATTATAGGAAAATACAACAAGTATACGCTTTCAGCGATTGAAAAAATAAAGGACCTTGACATACGTGTTATAGCTCCGTCGCATGGCCCGATCTACAGGAAATACATCAGCCAGATCATAGAGAACTATAAGGAATGGGCTAACCCGAAGCTGAAAGGTATTTCGATAATATACGCATCAATGTACGGTCATATGAATGTAATAGTGGATATGATTGAAAGAAGGCTTACTGAAAAAGGTATACCTGTTAAAAAGATTGATCTTGTAGTGGTTCATCCATCATACGTGCTTTCTGAAACAAATGAGACCTCACTTTTCGTATTCGGTATTCCAACATATGATGCATCCATATTTATGCCATTGCAGAACATGATATATGTATTTAAGACGAAAGATCTTGGTCATCACAGGCCTGCGGCTATTATAAATACGTACGGGTGGACGCCGATAATAGATATGGCCAGAGAAACAGTAAAAAGCGCAGGATTCGAAGTAATGGAGCCCGCCATATCCATAAAGGCAAGCCCGAGGGGGAAAGATGCTGAGCGCCTGGATGAACTTGTGGATAAGATAATAGAGAAATACGCTTCGATCAGCGGAAGCGATGGTACGCACTGATATAATACATCTATTCTTAATATCGATATATAAAAATTTAATTGCCCTATAGGGACTGGTTTAATACCAGTTCTTGATCTTTAACCGGGAAGAAATATCGTAACTTAAACGGGGGTACCTGGTTAATCAATGAATTCATAATCAACTATCTCTTTTACATTATTTCTTATAGCGCGTGAAATGAAGCAGTATTTCTCAGTCAGTTCCATAGCACGCGGTATCTTTTCCCTGTCCTCTTCCCTGACCTTCATCATAACGTGAACTTCTATTGATTCAAACCGGAATCCTTTCTCAGGAGATGGCCCGAGAGTTGCATGAACCCGGCTTTCCCATTTTTGAAGGCCTATATTCATCCTGTCCTTGAACTCAAGGAAAGTTGTCAGAAGGCAGGATGCCAGAATGCTCGGGAA
>JAVRLS010000088.1:0-3630 GCA_031961205.1 Thermoplasmataceae archaeon
AGGGCATCTCATAAATTTAACTGATGTCACAGAATATCAACGAAAATTTGACACCTATCTTTTACACCAATTTAAGCTTTTTATTATCGGGAAGCCTTTTCAAGAGAGGCGAAAACCGGCCCTTTCAATCCAGTTTTTCATGTACATTTCGTCCGCTGGTGGATAAATTATGAAATGATCCGGCAGCAGCTTTACATGTGATATACCTGCCAGAAATTTTAAGCCCTAACATCATCATCTAGATTATAAATTCATAAAAGTGAAAAATATACATAATAAACATAGATATGAAAAAATATATATATTGCGAAGTGTTATAATTACCGGTGATTACACGTTTGAAATAACAGCTCCCGATTGGGTCGGGATTGTTGTTGGATTTATAATCGGGGCATTTGCAGAACTCTGGGGTATAGCCAACCCGGAGACTTTGATAAGACTGTCCAAATGGGAAGACAGGCTATTCATAACCTGTGTTCTACTTGGTGCAGGAGTGAGTGCAATAATCATGTACGGGCTTTTTGCAAGCGGTGTTTTCATGCACTTCAGTGCAAAACCGCTTTACATAATAGGGGTTTCGCTGGGAGGTGCAATTTTCGGTGTTGGTCTCGCAATATCCGGCTATTTTCCGGGTTCCATATGGATGGCACTTGGAGAAGGCAGGAGAGATGCTCTTTATGCGGTCGCAGGGGCCCTGCTGGGAGCGGCCTCATGGACACTTCTATATCAGATTCCAGCCGGCCAGTGGCTCATTACCACCGATAACCTCGGGTCAATAATAATAACTGGAAACAACATACATGATCTTTACAGCATCAGGTTCCTTATATTTGGTGTGGCTGTGGCGTACGGAATTGTTTTCTTCCTGATATCGTACTTCCTTCCAAGGTTCAAAGGTGGATCCAGGAGCTGCATCGCACATCTCACACATTCCACACCGAAACTCATGTCAAAGTCAGAAAGGAAAGAAAACTCTGCAAGCGTAACGCTGAACCTTAAATCCGGAAAATCATGCGCAGTTTCAGATGAAGATGTCAAAAGATACGAAGATACTGCGGACTACCTGATGGCAAACGGAATCGGTTATAAAAAGAAAAGTTTTTCCGATAGGCTTGTCCATAACTACACGGTTGAAAACAACACGTATGCCTGGTTCATGATAATAGTGGCATCCGCTGTGGGACTCGCAGTCGTTCTTGACATATTCCTCCACCAGATATTCGGGGAATCAACCACGGACTCGTGGCTTGCCGGGTACCTTTTCCTGCCCACATTCAGGTACAGCCAACTTGTATTCAACCACATCGGCTGGGAACCTTTCTCTGATATCGGGACGCTGATGGGTGCATTCTTCTCTTCCGTTTTCATAAGCAGGCGGTTCACAGCATTCAGAAAATCTATACCACCGTCATGGGCGAAGAGATTCGGAAACAGTGAGATAAAGAGATCGGCCGGAGTTTTCATAGGTGCATACCTTATGCTTTTCGGTGCCAGGATGGCTGACGGCTGCGCTTCCGGACATATACTCTCAGGTGCAGTCCAGATGGCGGCAAGCGGGCTCTGGTTTGGCGTGTTTGTGATCGGGTTTGCCATTATAACGGCAAAGATCGTGTACAGGTGAGAATATGAAGAATGATCTGTACAGGGGAGAAACATATCTGAAGATATTCATAATAATAGGCATACTGTTGACTATAGTTGTTGCTGCGCTGGTTTCAGGAAATTCGAATACATACGCTCCGAAACCGTTCTGGGTGGCGAGTTCAGGATTTGTCCTGATATTTGTAATACTTATAACAGCACTATTTTATAATACGCAGCCGGAAGACAAGGACCAGGATGAAAACAGGAACAACAAGTATAACGATGAAAACCTTAAAAGATATTATAATCAGAAATAATTTTATTCCAATACCTTTTTTATTTCTTTCACATAACCGCTTTTGATGATCCTCCTTCGATTCTCGATTTCAGTTGCAGTGTTCATATTCACGCTTATCCTTGTTATAATAAAGCCAAAGAAAATCGGTATAGGGTATTCGGCGCTTATAGGTGCTGCAATATCCCTGGCTCTGGGAATATCAACGCTGCATGATATCGTTTCTGTATGGGATATAGTCTGGAATCCTACGTTCACGTTTGTTGCCATAATAATAATTTCCCTCATATTCGACTATGCAGGTTTTTTTGAGTATTATGCCGTCAAAATTGCAAAATTTGCCAGGGGAAACGGAGTGAAACTTTTCATCCTGATAATACTGCTTGGATCACTTATATCTGCTGTCTTTGCAAATGATGGAACTGCACTGATACTCACGCCTATCGTATATTCGATCCTGATCAGAACAGGCATGGATAATAAGCATGCTATCCCTTACGTAATAGCGACCGGATTTATAGCGGATTCCTCAAGCCTCCCTTTCATGGTGAGCAATCTTGTGAATATAATAGGATCACAGTATTTTTTCATAACATTCGCAAGATATGCTGAAACCATGATGATACCTGACGCTGTCAGCATAGTTGCAAGCCTTGGATTTCTCTACCTTTATTACAGAAAGGCACTTCCAAAAAAATACAGCAATGAGAAGCTGCCGGATGAGAAAACCGTCATTGTGGACAGGAGAATTTTCCGGATTTCATTCCCATTTATAATTATCCTCATACTGGCATATTTCCTGACCAGTTTTGACAGTATTCCCATATCATTTGTGGCGCTTCCTTCCGCTTTGATAATGCTTGCTGTAGCAAAATATGGAAAGATCATAAACACCAGAAAAGTCCTTTATGAGGCGCCCTGGCAGATCGTTATATTTTCATTTGGCATGTATATCGTTGTTTACGGTATGGGAAATGCAGGGCTCACACAGATTCTTGTATACGTTGTCTCATTCTTTATGTCCCTCGGGAACCCGGCATCAACGTTATTATCGGGCCTTCTCTTTGGCTTTATGGCCGCGGCGATGAACAACCTGCCCTCGGTCATGATGGGTGATCTCACAATTGCGCATTTTTCAGGTAATTCTTACCTTGTCTATGCAAATATAATAGGGAACGATATAGGGCCAAAATTCACACCAATAGGATCGCTTGCCACTCTCCTGTGGCTGTACACGCTTAATAGAAAAAAAGGTATATCAATAAATTCACTGTATTACATGAAAGTCGGGTTTGCAAACGCCTTGCCGGTTCTTATAATAACATTATTCTCCCTGTTCATAGTAATAAAGCTGGGCCTGTGAAAGATCATCTCAGTATCACAGGCTCAGGATTGTCATTCAGGTTGATGGGAAAGGCCGCAATGTTTACATTTTTCACGTAAACCTCATCTATTAGCCACTGGACTGCGTAAACCGACCTGAAATCAGGTTGATTAAAATAATCATCGTTGAATATTGAGTAATATGTTCCATTCTTATAAGCACCTGTATAGCTCATCGGAGATGACTTCATGACGCTGGAATTCACATAATGATCAAGGATGACAATTCCAGGATTTCCACTTATGATCGAAGAAGCGGATATCGTATAGTAACCGGTTCCGTTTGCTATATTTTTCAGATTGGCTATGTTGAAGAAATCATTTATGAACGTATTATTTCCTGCAGTCCAGTATCCGCCTTCAGTGCT
>JAVRLS010000089.1:0-3600 GCA_031961205.1 Thermoplasmataceae archaeon
AAAAGTTCTTTTGGCCGCATTATCATGACGATGACACTGTGCGAATAGGAGAGGCGTTCGGTACTTTCCCTGGCCTTTAAGGCAGGCATTCAGATTGACCGCCCTTCGTCTCGGCATAATACCCCGAAACAAGGGTGAATAGAAGACTGGTCGAGTCAGCTCCGACTTTAAACTCTCATCGATCACGTATGAGGTGATCAGAATACTTATTGGAATGAATTTACATAAACGCAGTCGTTATACATAATTGCAATAGCAAGAACACTCATTGAAACCATATTCGTTATGATTAAAACGCATACTGAATTCATTGATAAGATCGACGGACTCACGGAGGGAAAGATCAGGGCAAGACATCCGGAAATGGTCATGGATATTGAGGAATACGTGGACAGAATAAAGAACGTTCAGAAAGAAAGGATGAAGAGATCGTTAGGCATGGAAAAAATAAACAGGGCAGGGATGATAATATAAATGTCATTGAAACTTTTTTCATAAAAGTTAATTACCTGCCTTTTTATACTTATATTAAACTTATATTTATGTATAAATATAATATGGCTTCATATGAAATGAATGCTAAAATCCTGAAGAAGTTTGTTTTTATCTGCCAAGAAACAGATAGTGAAATCCCAGAACCAAAGTATAGTCGTGCAAGTAAAGAACTATAGATGCTTTTGCTGGCGTTTAGTGGGATCCCGGCACCTATTCCGGAGGGTGCTAAGTTTTCCCGTTACGTAAAGTTTTTCCTGTGGCATTGTTTTGAATTGCACATCGAAAGCCCTCTAAAATGGCTGAATTCCAGGTTTTTATTTCCATATCAGGAAATCACCGTCCCGGAAACGGACCGGAAATTGCAGTTCGCTTAATCTGAATAAATTTAAATACAAATTTTCTATATTGATAAAGAAAGTGTTTAATATTAAACGCTTATTATCAGCTTGAGTTTTTAGGAAGTGAATTTATGAATGGAACACTTGAAACTGGAACAACAACTGTAGGTTTGACATTAAAAGATGCAGTCATAATGGGAACGGAAAGAAGAGTTACAATGGAAAATTTCATCATGCACAAAAATGGAAAGAAGCTTTTCCAGATAGATACATACACATCGATGACTATTGCCGGCCTGGTCGGCGATGCCCAGGTCCTTGTAAGATACGTAAAGGCAGAGCTTGAGCTTTACAGGCTGCAGAGGCGTGTGAATATGCCTGTTGAAGCAGTTTCGACCCTTCTGTCAAATATGCTGAACCAGACGAAGTTTGCCCCTTACATGGTACAGCTCCTCATTGGTGGCATAGACACGGCTCCGCATGTCTATTCTATAGATGCAGCCGGAGGATCCGTTGAGGATGTGTATGCAAGCACAGGTTCAGGATCGCCTTTCGTTTACGGTGTACTTGAAAGCCAGTATAAGCCCGGAATGACGATCGATGAGGGTGTAGATCTGCTTATCAGGGCGATAAGCGCTGCAAAACAGAGAGATTCAGCCTCCGGAGGCATGATAGACATTGCCGTAATTACGAAGAAGGATGGATACAAACAGTTCTCCACTGAAGAGATAGAGAGCAGAATTAAGAAAATGAGTTTAGTACTGTAAAAATATTTTATTTTATTATCCAGGTGTTTATAAGATGAGTTTTCGTGATTATCTAGAAGAGACGAGAGTTATATTTGACAAACTGTATCCGGAAAACAAGATTACAGATATAGATTATGAAGGGCCTACTATCGTCGTTTATACAAAGGACCCTGAACTTTTTGCACGTCGCGATGACCTTGCGAGGCAAATAGCGCAGGAGATAAGAAGGCGCATAGCCATAAGGCCAGACCCGTCCATACTTACGCCAGAAGAAAGTGCAAAAGAACAGATAGCAAAGATCATCCCTGAAAAGGCCGGACTGGGGGATATATACTTTGAACCGGACACCGGTGAAGTCGTGATAGAGGTTGATGAGCCGTCGATAATAACGTCAAAGGGCAGTGATTACATGCAGGAGATAAAGACAGCCACACAATGGTCTCCGCGCATCGTCAGGGCCCCGCCTATGTACTCGCGCACGGTGAAGGAGGTCAGGGAATACACCCGCGAGGTCAAGCAGGAAAGGAGGGAGTTCCTGCATAATCTTGGCGTGAAGCTTTCCGGCCCCCCACTCGTTGGCGAAACATGGGTGAGGCTTACGGCACTTGGCGGCCACTCTGAGGTTGGAAGAAGCGCCACTCTTGTATCCACAAAAAACTCACGTGTGCTCATTGATTGCGGGATGATGAACGTTGGTCCGGACAGCGATCCGTGGGATGAGGCTCCCTATCTTTATGTCCCGGAAGTCCAGCCTCTGAGCTCGCTTGATGCCGTAATACTCACGCACGCACACCTGGATCATTCCGGGCTTTTACCGCTGCTTTTCAAGTACGGATATGACGGCCCTGTTTACATGACACAGCCAACAAGGGATCTGGCGGCGCTGCTTCAGGAGGATTATATCAAGGTTGCCAGGATGGAGGGCGGAAAGGTTCCGTATGAATCCAAGTACATACGTGACGAGCTGAAGCACACGATCACACTGAGGTACAACGAGACCACGGATATTACCAGGGACATGAGGTTGACCTTCTATAACGCCGGCCATATCCTTGGATCCGGATCCGTTCACCTCCACATCGGTGACGGCCTTTATAATGTTGTTTTAAGCGGAGATGTGAAATTTGAGAAAACGTGGCTTTTCAATCCTGCCAACAATAAATTCCCGAGGGCAGAGACATTCATGACCGAATCTACATACGGCGGAAGGGATGACTATTCGTATACCAGGGAAGAGGCAACCGGGGCGCTGATAGATGTCATAAACAGGACATTTGAACGTGGCGGGTCCGTCCTCATACCCGTATTCGCTGTCGGAAGGAGCCAGGAGGTCATGATAGTCCTCGAAGACGCCATGAGGAATGGAAAGATCCCGAATGCAAATGTATACCTTGACGGGATGATACTGGAAGCAACTGCAATACATGCCGCTTATCCGGAATACCTGAACAAGGAGCTGCGGGAGGCCATAATGGTCAGGAAGGAGAATCCGTTTCTCAGTGAAATATTCAAGAAAGTGGAAACAAAGAACCAGAGGGAGGATATATGTGAATCCACGGAGAGTAAAATAGTTCTTGCCACTTCCGGAATGATGAATGGGGGGCCGGTCATGGAATATTTCCGTGCATGGGTCGAGAATGAGAAGCATTCCATCGTATTCGTCGGATACCAGGCTGACGGAACACTGGGGAAGAGGATACAGCGCGGATCACCGGAAATAACCATAAATGAAGGCGGCAAGCAGACAGCATATAAGGTCAGGATTCACGTCGAAACAGCAGAGGGTTTTTCCGGGCATTCAACAAAAAAACAGCTTCTTGCGTACATAGCGACCATGCAGCCAAAACCCAGGAGAATTCTTGTAAACCACGGCGACAATGGAAAAACCGGCGATTTTGCAAGAACAGTTAAACAGCGTTTTGGAATTGAAAGCTATGCACTTAGAAATCTGGAAACCATAAGGCTGTTCTGACCAGAATTACCGGATATGAATAATCTCGCAAACGATTCTGGCAGCA
>JAVRLS010000090.1:0-3396 GCA_031961205.1 Thermoplasmataceae archaeon
CACTGAAACCAATAAAAAGCCCGGGCAAGTAAAATAAATTTGAAATAAAACAGGGAGGGCTCATCCATACATAGACTGGGGTTCTTTTGAAGTTTTTTCCTGGATCTGCTGATACTGTTCCGATATCTTTTTCAACTGGTCATTCATTTCGTTTACCTGCTTTTCCAGGATGTCTGTCTTGATTTTCAGGTTATATACCTTGTTGATCGCTTCAACAAGGCTGAGAACCGATCCAGGGTCCGGAATATCTGTAGACGCAGCGGTGATAAGGGACGCACCGGACATTTTCCTGACGAGGCATTCGTTCAGTATTCCTCCCCCCATTCCGGCTATCAGGGCAGATTCAGCAACCGGTATTCCATTTTTTATGAATTTATCCAGGCGGCCTTTCTCTGCCACCGAATATACCGATCGATCTTCCGGCAAACCGTTGACGGGGGTGCCTTCAAGCAGCACAATATCACTCGCACCAACATCTTCAAGCCAGTTCATAAGCGAATTTGATATCTCATATATATATGAAGAAGGAATCGGCACTTCGCATACTATCAGAACAAGCGTTCCGTTGCCGTTCGAATATATGCGGAACGGATGCCTTAATTTGCCTCCAACAAAAACCGTAACTGGCGGTATATGCTGCGAAATGACGTGTGCAACCTGATGCAGCTGCATACTTTCAATTATGTAACTGGCACTTAGCACGCCTGCAAAAGTTGATCCTTCGAATCCAGCTATGACAAGAGGGTTGGTATAATTCCGTTTTTCAATTTCCACTACCTGAGAATCAAGCTTTCTCTTTTCGATCATAATATAGTAGCCTTACACGCTATTTATATCTTACCAAAATAAAATAATGCTGCATGGCTGTTAAAATTTAAGCATTTTAAGGAAAAAGATCGTTACGATACCCAGTGTATACGGTAATAGCATCATTTAAGAATAATATTAGCATAAAGATAACATGAAAGTAGGAGTGCCTTTTGCAGGACCGGTATCGTTTCCATTACTTGCAATAAAAGATCAGCTCGGATACGACCTGCTTAACACATGTAAATCTTCTGATAAGTTCGACATTATTCTGGATTCAATAACGAATATGTGGAAGTTCAACTATAATATTTTTGCAGCTGTATACATAGATATGTACTCTTTCACTGGTAATTATGATTCAAAAATTTTATACACTGTCAAAGCAGGAACACTTGCGGATTTCAACGCAAGGCTTTATGCCGGAAAAACCGGTAAAACCGTTATTAATACGGATTCCGATGAGGCCGTTAAAATGGCTTCAAAAGGTTACCTCTCGCTGGTCGGAAATGAAATAACGGTCGGCGAAAGCTTTGAAAAAAAACTTTTAGAACTTGGAATATCGGCCCCATCATGTGTATTTGGCGCAAAATCATCCTACGATAAGGTTATACTTGATGATTACAGGTCAGGTATTGATTTCATCAGAAAAAATCCTGATGTTTCGGCAAAAAGAATATCGGAAATCTCAGGATACTATACATACGATGTTATGAGAAAAATAATAAAGATATACAATCACAGGCTAACAGTAGATTATAATGACCTTAAAAGATCAATTGACACGTATGGAGAAGTTGAAGATCGTGTCAAGTCTATTGGAATTATAAGGTGATAAAATGGATGCAGAAGTAAAAAGAAAATATATGGAAGCAGGAAGAATAGGAAAAAAAGCCTTAGAATTTGCGGCACAGGTAATCGAGCCCGGAGCTGCTTTCTATGATGTTGCTGAAGGAATAGAGAATTTTATACGGGATCAGGGAGCCAGGCCATCATTCCCCGTGAACCTTTCAATAAATAATGAAGCGGCCCACTACACTCCATTTGTAGGAGATAAAAAAACATTCAAAAGGGGAGATGTTGTGAAGGTGGATCTTGGCGCACATATAGACGGCTACATGTCAGATACCGCCATAACGCTGGAGGTCGGAGAATCCGGGAATCATTCTGATCTCATAGATGCTACAAGGGAGGCACTTAACCATGCAATAAAACTTGTAAGGCCATTCAGGAATGTTAATGAAATTGGAAGTGAAATATCGAACGTCATTACCTCATACGGATTCAAGCCCGTAAAAAACCTTGGGGGCCACGGGATTGAGAGATATGATCTTCATGCATCATATTTATTTGTTCCGAATTACGATGATGGCAACGCAATGAAGCTGCAACCGGACAGGGCAATAGCAATTGAGCCATTCGCCTCCACAGGAATAGGAATGATACATAACGGCCAGCCTGCCAATATTTTCATACTCAGTGGTACGAAGGTAAGGGAAGATGAGATTCTTTATAAGAACTTCAATACGCTCCCATTTGCCGAAAGATGGCTTCCATCGGTGATTCCGGACTACAGAGAATACATCAGGAAGATGAAGGAATCCCGTGAAGTGACAGAATTTTCTGTCCTGAAAGAGCACGGCAGCTCCGTGATTTCCCAGGCAGAACACACTATGCTCGTTTTATCTGATGAAACAATCGTTACAACGGCGTAAAAGCATCAATTTTTTAAAAAATTTTTATTTTATACTGAATTTTAATAATATGCAAATTTAATTTATATACATTATAATCCAATACTGATATATACTTTATAATAATTTCATACTGTCTTAACTCTTCATAATACCACGTATATTGAAGGGTGAAGGTGAATTTATATGACTGAAATGATGGATCAAACTGAAAGGGACCTATACATACGGGGGTTCACCTCGATGGTTTTAGGCCGCTATTTTGACAAAAAAGTGGTTACAGCTCAGAGGCAGGGTCTCGTGGGATTTTATACTCCGATGATCGGGCAGGAAGCTACGCAGGCCGGAGCTTCCATGGCTCTGTCGTCAAACGATTTTATCTACGGGTATTACCGGGATGTGGCAATTCTCCTTTATATGGGCTATCCTGTTGAAAAGCTTTTTGACCAGGTGATCGGAAACCGCGAGGATACTTCGAAGGGAAGGCAGATGCCAAGCCACTACAGTGCAAAATCGATAAACTTTATGTCAGTTCCAAGTCCGGTGGCCACAAATCTGCCGCTTGCAGTTGGAGCCGCATATGCAAAGAAATTCAAGAAAGAGGACGGAGTTGTTCTAACAACCTTTGGCGATGGCGGCACATCAACTCCTGATTTTCATTCATCAATGAATCTTGCTGCAGTTTTTGATCTTCCCGTAGTCTTCCTGTGCGAGAACAATGGATGGGCTATCTCCCTTCCGGTCTCAAGACAGACAAAGGCTGAGATATACAAAAAGGCAGAGGCATACGGCATGAAAGGCGTATACGTTGATGGAAACAACTTCATTGAGACTTACAAAACGGTAAAGGATGCCGTGGAATACGCGAGATCCGGAAACCCTATACTTGTTGAGG
>JAVRLS010000091.1:0-3343 GCA_031961205.1 Thermoplasmataceae archaeon
CAAATGCAGCTACCGCAGTGAAAAGAAATATGTAGCTGTAATTAAGCTCCGAAAGGAAACCGCCAAGTGCAGGGCCTATGGAAAAGCCAAGATTGCCGGCCATGCGCAGTATTCCGAAGGCATCCATCCTTTCAGCCTCATTTGAAACATCTGTTATTATAACGTTGTCCGCTATCCCCTGGATTGCAGTTAAAGGTTCGATTATAACAAATTCCAGGTATATGTAAATAACATTAAGCCCTCCCGAAATTGAGAAATACGTTATCAAGAATACAAATGCAAGAACAAGAGGCATTGCACTTGAAATTTTGCGCCTCCCTATTTTATCGATAAGATTTCCGCCGTATACAGAAACAGGAAGGGACATCATTGCAGTTATAAAAAACAGTATTCCCGTGTAGTAAACCGGTATATGCCGTATTAAAGAAAGATAGACAGGGATGAATATCCATACCTGTGATCTCGCCAGAACACGTATAAACTGTGCTGAAGAGACCACAAGGATGGGCTTCTTTTTCAATGTCAGAAATATGCTGGATGAGGTGATGCCCAAGAGTATACCGGACGGTTATCATCTGTGGAATTAAAAAGCTATACATTCACGTTAAAACTGAATCGCATTATATCCTGTAGTTCCTGTATTTTATGTAAAGCGACAGATCGTATGAAAGTTTCACCGCCCCTGAAAATATGAAGACAAGCGGAGGATATACCGAGAGGAAGTAACCTGCAAGCCCGGGCCCCGGTATCTGGAGGCCATTTCTCACGGATGAGAATATTGAATTGCTCTTTATCCTGTAATCCGGGTTTATTATTGAATTGACAAGGCTGTCCCGTGCAGGCACATCCATCTGGCTTGTAGTCTGCCTCAGGAAGAGGAAAATCTCGCTTATTGCAAGCGAATGGATCACGGGCACAAGCATCAGGAATACATTGCTTACCCCGTGGGTGTAAACCATCGTTTTTATAAGCCCTATCTTTCCCGAGATCATGCTTGAAATTATGACAGAAACTGCAGTTATGGCATTTACGAATATGAAAATCAGCCCGGCGGTGCTCAGTGAGATAGAATATATGTCCTTGAACCATAACGATATTATTGATGATGTTACAAGACCCCCTCCAAGTGCATCCACTGAAAAAAGGACAGACAGGACGCTTACATGCCTCTTCGTTTCGGCATCAAGATCCTTTGACCTGACCGTCCTGTTCTGCGGGAACTTCAGGGGAAGGTAAAACACAAGCTGTATTACTGAGAGAACGAGTATTACAAGAAATATCATGCGAAAATTGTCCCCCCTGAAGAGAAATAGAAAGGCTGATGCTATCATGCCGGCACCGTAGGAAAGGAAATTGTATATGGAAAATGCCATGTTCTTTGATTTCTGGTCCGTTTCATATATGCCTATGGCATACTGCTCTATGGGCTGGTTTGGCGTGAGGTCCCTGCCTGCCAGCGTTATTCCCCCTATGATCAATGATATTATGAACACTGAATACGAATAGAACACAAAATCTATGGCTATGGCGAATACGAATATGGCCGAATAAATGATTATCTTGCGATTGTTTTTCATCCTTATGAATGAAAACATGTAGATGAAAGCAGTGGAAACGGCCATGCTCAGGAGTATTACAAGGGCTATATCTATCGGCGATATGTAAAGCGAAAGATAGAACGGAGTCAGTATGGCCAGCGCTGAGAGGTTGAAAGAACGCAGTGATTTTGTAAATGATAGTATTACGCTCCTTCTATCCATAATCAATGTTCCATATGGTCTATGAACCAGTACCTGCTCTCAGCATCGGAGAGGATGACGGTATTCGGGGTAACTTCTGTCATGTCAATATTATCCAGTATCTCCTTGTGCATCTTTTCCCATGTGCTGTATTCCATATCGGGAAATATAGAAACAAGAAGCCTGTGCTTGGCCCTGTAAAGGGAATCAGTCACCTCTGAATTGACCGTTTCTGGGCTTTTCCAGTATGATTGAAGGTATGAATCGACAGTTGTGTTCATCAGATCCATTATATTTTTCTTTATGACGAATTCCGGGGACTTTGAGTTCTCGCTTATGTAATCATCATAAATCTTCTGGTATTTTTCCCGGTTCACACCCCTGAAGGAGAGCCTTTCCCCCAGTGTCATATCAGCAAGCATAAGTTTTATCTCCTGCCCGTAATTTCCGGCCTCAACATCGCTGTGCGTCAGATAAGTAACATATATTTTAGTTGGATTGAATGATGATATGTAATTCACCATTACCTTGCAGTCATAACCACTGATCTTTTCATGCATTTTTCCTATGGAAGCTATAAAGATCATATTACCTTAAACCGCTGTACTATTTTTAACTTTTCTGAATCCATATGTCCGCTTCACTGTCCCATCCATATTCCGTGTATAAGATATGTGCCCGGTTGAAAGCCTTTTGATGGTAATTCTTCAGCAATAACCGGGAATACGTGCAATTCGATAGACTTAAAAACGTTATGACGTTACTTGTCACATGAATTCTACCATCAAAAATATAGAAATAATCGAGATGGGTGAGAAATCCAGAGAAACTTCGTCTCCATGGAGTTCAACCATACTTCTCGTGAAACTGACCAGTGCTGACGGCCTTGTGGGATACGGGGAAGCACCCACAACACTGATGACGCTTCCCGTATATGAGAGCATGAAGGAAGTTGCACGCATATTCAACGGCCGTGATTTCTTTGATGTTGAGAAAAACGTTTTTGATTTTTACAGAAACTCATTCTACCTTCCTGTTTCAATGGAGGCTACTTCCGCACTCAGCGCATTTGAAATAGCCTCATGGGACCTTATAGGGAAATCACTTGGTACGCCCGTATACAAACTGATCGGTGGCAAGGTCAATGACAGCATAAGGGCATACGCCAACGGATGGTACGACGCATGCGTTACTCCCGAAGATTTTGTTGAAAAGGCAAAGAATGTCAGGAAAATGGGATTTACTGCAGTTAAATTCGATCCGTTCGGTGACAACTATGACAGCATATCAAACGGCGGGATAGAGAATGCCAGGAATATACTTAAAGCGCTTAGGGATGAATTCGGGGATTCCCTTGATCTCCTGATAGAGTACCACGGGAGGTTTTCAAAGCTGGCAGCAATAAAGGCCGGCATGGCACTCGAGGAATACCATCCATTCTTTTACGAGGAGCCCCTTCACCCGGATCTTGATCATGATCTTTTCGATCTCAAGAGTTATTTCAGGGTTCCAATTGCGCTTGGAGAGAGAGTCCTGAACAAGAAAATATTCTCGAGGTTCATATCGCAGAAGCTCGTTGATATAATACAGCCAGACATAACGAA
>JAVRLS010000092.1:0-3308 GCA_031961205.1 Thermoplasmataceae archaeon
TTTGTATTATAATTGATATATTTTATGTACGATAATCATATTTAAATTCGAATGTACGGAAACACGGTAACTGCCGGCACATGGACAGCATGATACCATACAATAAACATAATGTCTATTAAATCAGTGATATATTATTATTCTATATATCATGCACTTAAATAATGGAAAAAAGTTCAAACCTGGAAAGTGGAACAGAACCTGAAATGGCTGCAAGAAAATCGAATGTGATTGATGAGGTTTCTTCGGGCGCTATCGTTGAGATGCGCGACCGGCTTCTGAAGATGCAGAGGGAGGGAAAGAAGGTTTACAGGCTCGAATCTGGAGATCCTTCATTCAGCATACCGCCTCACGTTGCCGACGCAATAATAGAAGCCGTAAAATCGAACAAAACTCACTATACAGATTCATCCGGAATACCCGATCTCCGGGAAGCAATAGCGGAAAAATTGAGGAAAAAGAACGGTATAAAGAACGCTGATGCCGATCATGTCGTTGTTACGAATGGCGGGATGAACGGCCTTAACGTACTTTTCAGGGCCATTCTTTCTGAAGGCGACAGGGTCGTAATACCGGATCCTATGTGGACAGAGATAGGGGAAAACATAAAACTGGCCGGAGGTATCCCGGTTCCCGTGGATGTTGGAACCTACCTTGATGGCGCAGAAGCTGCGATTGAAAGGGATAAGAGCATCAGGGCAATTTTCCTTAATTCTCCGCACAATCCTACGGGAAAGGTTTTCGACGAAAAAACGATAAGGAAAGCAGCTGACATTGCATCTGAACACGGCCTTTACGTGGTCAGCGACGAGGCTTATGAAGACGTAATATACGATGGAAAAACAAATACCAGCCCCGCCTCGATTTATGAAAAGACCATAAGTGCCTACTCGATGTCAAAAACATACGCTATGAGCGGCCTGAGGATCGGTTATCTTCATTCAGGCGATTCCAGAATGATATCAAGATTCAAAAAGCTGCTGAGATGCACTATAAATGGAGTGAACTCAATAACACAGTACGGTGCGGTGGCTGCATTAAGGGGCCCGCAGGACTATATTTCTGAAATGCGGAGCGAATACCAGAAGAGAAGGGATATAATATATTCAGCAGTATCGAAGAGCAGATACCTTGATCCCGTTAAGCCCGAAGGCGCGTTTTATCTCTGGTGCCGCATTAAAGAGTATCCGGAAGGAATTAAGGATTCGCCGGGCATGAGTGAGTACATACTCGAAAGGACCGGAGTCGGAAGCTCACCGGGCATAGCATTCGGAAACGCCGGAAGAAATTATGTGAGATTCGCGTTCAGTGCCGATACAAAGCAGGTTTCTGAGGCTTCTGCGATACTTGGAGAAAAAATATAAAGCTGCGATACATGGAACTTATAAATCCTGAAATGAAATTTCAGTTGGTCCGACATTGTGGCCCGTGGTGGAGGGCCCTTGTATTTATTGACCGTTGAATATGAAAAATTGCCTGTGCCGATTCGATTTCATGGTTACTTTAGATTAGGAACTTTTTAATACTCATGATGTCATACATTAACATGTGCAACTCACGAACACCGGTAGGTCAAAAAATCGCGATAGAATTTCTATAATGATAGACGTACTGAAGGTTGCACGGAATTACAGTGACGGCATAAGGATAACACATATTATGTATAAGGCGAACCTTAATTACAGGATGGCGATGGATATTGTCAGGTACCTCATGAAGCAGGATATGATCGCATCTCTTGATGCCCATGAAACATTATACTACAGAATAACGGAAAGGGGGATCTTCTTCCTGAATACATTTGAAGAATTTGATCTTTTTAAAAAATAAAAGTAAAAAATAAAAATAAAAGAGATTATTTATTTTTTCTTCCTGAATATCCCGATGAATATCCCGGCCGAACCTGCACCTGCAAGTGAAACTATTCCAAGTATTCCTACCATGCCGTTGTCGTATGCAAGTATGTTGATGCTGGAAGCGTTGTCGGATCTGCTCATTGATGATATTTTCTGCTGCAGCTGGGAAACTTCATTCTGCAAATTGCTTATCTGCCCCTTCTGTGATTGAATTGTCGCCAAGGACTGGTTCAGTTCGGAATTCAGTGTGGCAATTTCGCTCGAATAGGCACTGTTCTGGCCGTTAAGAACTGCAATCTCGCTTTCCGCCGATACAAGACGGGAGATGGTACTGTTATAATTCGCATCAGCCGCCTTCAGGGATGCGCCCATCTGGGATATTGTGGTATTCATCGCTGCTATCTCATTTTTCAGTGCACTGTTCATCGAAGATGACTGCGCTATCTGCTGTTCAAGCATCGATATATTCTTGATCGCATTATTGTATTCAGAACTTAGAACCGCTATTTCCGATGTGAATCCAGCCTGTGAATTATCGACGTAGAACAGTATGGAACTCTCCGATGAGATCCCTGTGGACGTAATGACCTTATACGTAACTACGTAGTAGCCGTCAGGCAATGAAGTTGTGTTCCAGAGGTAGTACCCGTTGTTATTATTCAGATCGACTTTGAGCGCTGTTCCGGCCATTGACTGTACTGATATCTGCCCTGATACTGCATCGGGCCTTACCCACGATGATGAAAACGACAGGTTGACGTTCCCGTTGACAACATAACCCGAACCGCTCATTATTGAGGCCGATGGATCCGGGCCACTGTTCGAAATCGGAATCTCATATGCCCATACTACCGGTTTCTGCACATCCTGGGTTATGAATGTTAAACCGGAGAACGAAAAGCTGATGCTGAGATCATTGGCACCGGATGCCACCATCGTCAGGTTTATTGGAGTTCCTGCCGGCGGAAGTACGGTGAAGTTTACCGGCACGTACCCGTTGAGGACATCGCTTGTGCTGATATTCAGGGCCTGGTTAAAGAAGACCGGCGGGAAAGTTTCGTTCACGTACTGCCCCGGCATATCCCCTATGGACACGTTGATGTAGCTCACATACTTCATGTCCGCAAACTGCACCATTCCCGTAAGCGCGTTTCCGGCGCTGTTCATGTGCACATCTGGTATGAAATCACCTGCCTGTGGTTCAATGTAGACCGTAACCGTATTTGACGTCAGGCCTCCATAGTGTGCTACCAGCTGAACGACCTGGGTATAGACCGGTCCATTGTTCTCGGCCAGAAGCGCATCTGTCCAGAATGCAAAGTTGCCCCTTGCATCCGTCAGGAAATGGCCTACAGTAACACCTGGCATATAGGATGCCAGTGGAACCGTTGGATCCATTATTTCATACTCGCTTACGTTCACGGAAATTTCTGAAACCACTGCTGATGCCAC
>JAVRLS010000093.1:0-3291 GCA_031961205.1 Thermoplasmataceae archaeon
GTGTAAATACAATGATGAAGCTTCCACGAATGCAGCTTTTATTAAAAAAGAGCAAAAAAAGAATAACCCCACGCTCACTATCTATCCATGATGCAGTGTCAATCAGGAAATAATTTTATTTCTTAGAATTCGAGTATTTTGAAGTAATCTTTAAATAGATTTTTAGGTTTAAATTACGATCGTAGCCTTGGTAGCTAATTTGAAACTCCAGCGTTTCAATGTCTTTTATGAAGTCTGTCGTCTTTCATCAAATCAAGACCATGATCATTTTTATTTTTTCATATTCGAGGATTTTTATATAATTAAAACCGAGACAAAACGGTTAGGTTATTTATATAGTCAGAATATTTACCATTGCAATTGAATAGGTATACTGGAGACCTGTTGATTCTGTATACACATTCGAGGATCCTGTTCTGAGATCGGAGGAGGAGAAGGACTATCTGATAAGGATCAATGAGAACAAGAGGATCAGGAAGCAGTATGATGAAAATCAGGGAGATTTCGGAAAACTTTATCTTCTCTCTGATCTGAACGAGGATCCTGAACGCATATACCGTTTGTACAAGCAGAGGGAATACGTTGAATACGCTTTTAACGTATTCAAGAACGATCTCGAGGCGGATCGTTCTTACCTGAGGGATGATCACATGCTTTTTTCATACATGTTCCTCAACCTATTATCGCTTTACCTCCATTTCCAGATACTGAACATGATAGATGGGAAATACAGTGTAAGGGATGTTCTACTGATACTTTCAAGGATAAAGATGTACAGGATGGAAAGGTCAGAGATAATGAGCGAAATACCGAAAAAGGGAAGGGAGCTTGTGGATAAACTCGGGATAGATTTGAACATGCTATGTAAAAAACAGTGAGTGAAGGTTAGAAGCAAAATTTTCATTGCTGTACAGATCGCAGATAGTTTTTTCGATAAATGTTTAATTTCAATAATGCATTAAGACAATCGCATGGTGTTAAATTGAAGATAATTCAGGTTCTTGGGACTTCTTCCGGCGCAGGAAAATCCACGATAACAATGGCTCTTTGCAGGATTATTTCCGATATGGGGATAAAAGTCTCGCCCTTTAAGGCCGTAAATATGTCCCTGAATTCAGTTGCCATAGCCGACGGATCAGAAATTGCAAGGGCTCAATATGTACAGGCGTATGCGGCCCGCACAGAACCGCTAAATCTTATGAATCCCATTCTCTTGAAACCAGAAGGCGGGATCAGCTCACAGGTAATTGTCCTTGGAAAATCGCGTGGAAAGATGGAAATCCCCGAGTATTATGAATTTATTAAAAATGAGGGTGGCGAAATAATAAAATATTCACTTAAAAAACTCGCGGAGAATAATGATGCCGTTATTGCAGAAGGTGCCGGATCCCCGGCTGAAATAAACATTTTAGATAGGGATTACGCTAATATATACGTTTCAAAAATATTCAAGACCCCTGCCTTACTTGTATCTGATATAGAAAGGGGTGGGGCTTTTGCCTCTCTCTATGGAACGTTGAAATTGATGCCGGACAGCGATCTTGTGAGGTGGATAATGATAAACAGGATGAGGGGTGATAAGGGCCTTCTTGCTGACGGAATTAAGAAAATTGAGAGCATAACAGGAAAAAAACTTGTAGGGATTATACCGTACTATGATGGATACATTCCAGGAGAGGACTCACTTGACTATTTGAAAGAGCAATACCTGAATGAAGATGTAGCAGTGATTAAATATCCCTTTATGGAGAATTACAGCGATGTTGACATCCTCAATATGTCGGGAAATGGATTCATAAATATCACTGAAAGAAACAAGGAAAAAATACTGGATGCAAACCTGATTATACTCCCGGGGTCTAAAAACGTAGCTGAGGATTTGAAGTATCTCAGAAGAAATAGAATGGATGATCTCATAGCTGAAGCACATAAGAGGGGATCAAAAATTCTTGGAATATGTGGAGGATACCAGATGCTTGGACACTTCATAAATGATAATAAGGAAATATTAAGGGGGCTCGATCTACTTGATGTTGATACAGAATACAGCAGTAACAAGACCGTAAAAAGAGTTGAATATTCACTGGACAACTCCCATATAAAAAGCACGAAATACAGCGGATACGAGATACATTACGGGACTGTCATTAACAGGGGGGAAGAACCGCTGAGCATTACCGGATCAGGAAAAGAGGGTGCAATATCGAAAGACGGGAGCATAATCGGGACAAACGTTCATGGCATTCTCGAAAATGCCGAGCTCAGTGGATATCTGACAGGCAAGGCAATCGGGCCTATGGACAGGTATCTTGAAGGCAATATAGCGAAATTTTCACAGATATTCAAAGAAAATACGGATCTGTCAGAAATAATTGAATACATACTGAAATAAATTTTTTTTATGGCTGCTTCATTATGTGCTTTTCGAGACAAAAGGCTAAGTTATATATGTTTGCTATCAATTGATGTAAATAGTATCCGGCTATTTTTAAAAGATAATCTGTGTTCAATAGAACCTGATAATTAGCGTAGATAAATATAAGATATACAAATGATTACAAAGAATAGAATAAAAGGCATGTGAGGAATTGGATGAGAGAGCTTGCACTTACAATAATAATACTTCTTGGTTCGGTAGCTATAGATATAATTTTCGGGGAACCTAGAAATTATCTGCATCCTGTTGTATATGTGGGAAAGTTATCGTCGTCCATAGAAAATTATTTCAGAAGGTTTAGAAATAAAATAATTGGAGGTTTGTTATTTGATATTTCCGTGATAATAATATCTGCGGTTATATTTTATTTTATCCTCTATCTGTCAAGTTTTGTGATCATAATATACGTTGTTGTTGCAATGATTCTTTTGAAAACAACTTATTCATTGACGGCCATGGGCGAGCATATACGCATGGTATCCGGTTCGCTCAAATCCGGAAACATCATGGAAGCCAGGATATATTTATCAAGGGTTGTCAGGAGAAATACGGATAAGCTTAACGAGAATGAAATATCATCTGCAGCAATTGAAACGATTTCGGAAGGATTGGTGGATGGCTTCATGACCCCACTGTTCTTCTTTATATTCTTCGGGATAATAGGAGCATTTGTTGCAAGAGTAATAAATACCCTGGATTCCATGTATGCGTACAAGGATAAGAAAAATTTTGAATTTGGCAGATGGACCGCTATTTTTGATACAGCTATAAATTATATACCTGCCCGGGTATCATCATTTTTTATTATATTTGCGTCGGATGTGCTTAACTACAGGGTTAAAAAAATAAGAATC
>JAVRLS010000094.1:0-3211 GCA_031961205.1 Thermoplasmataceae archaeon
TTACCTCTTTTCCTACCTGTGGCTCTATGTTCAGTCTCTGGAATTCTCTTATGGTATGAACCTTTATGTTGGATGGCATTCTCTGACCGTATGCATCCTCCGGCGGGACCGTTACCTCGATCTCCTGCCCGCTCTCAGCTTTAAGGAATGATTCATTTATTTCCCTGAATATTCCATCTGATCCCACTATTACGGTGATGTCTCCATATTTTTCATTCTCGTCATAAATGTTTTCACTTTTTGCAAGGTCTTCTTTACTCGTTTCAACAAGTTTTTTATCTTCTCCTATTCTTGTCTCGTATTCTATTTTAATAAAATCTCCAGTATTCATTACGTCACCCTTTTCAGTTGTGGTTATTACTCATGTGTATTTGAGTTTTAGCATTTTGTATTTTTATATTATTTATAGATAAATTAATGCCCTTTCAATCTTCCATAAACCCATATATGCTCCAAAAACTTCTATTCCAATAATTTTATGCCACGGGTTTGAACGATCTCCCCTAAAAACCGGATTGAAAATGCATATTTTTATTCACGTTTGATATATACATCTTAAGGAACATGATTCCATGGGATCAGATAAGCAGAATTGTGAAGAAGCTGACGAAAAGCTCACTCTTTAAAGTTTTTGCTGCATTTCTCATAGTCGTTCTGGTCGGTTCATACCTGGAATTCATATCGCAGAAAAAGCTCCCCGGCACAGAGATAAAAAATTATTTCACGGCAATCTGGTTCACAATGGAAACTGTAACTACCGTAGGCTATGGTGACGTGGTTCCAATAAATGGCGAAGGTCGGGTTATAGCAATTTTTATAATGATTTCGGGAATTGGACTTCTTGGGACATTGACTGCCACCATATCCGCGTATCTGGTCCAGATAAAGATAGATAGGGGGAAACATATGATAAAAAAGGCAAAAAATCATACCATTATATGCAACTGGAACATATCAACGCAGAACATAATGAATCATTACGAAAATGAGGGTGATGAAGACAATCAGCTGATTATAGTGTCAAACATTGATAAGAGACCCCCAAATTTTGAGAATATAGAATTCGTTGCAGGAGACTGTACGAGTGAAGATGACCTGAAAAACGCAGGAATATCCAGCGCAAAACGTGTCATAGTTTTGAGCGACGTTGAAAACAAGGATATACCGCCAGATCTACTTGATGCTAAGACGCTTCTTTCCATTTTCACAGTTAGGAAGCTTAAAAGCGATGTTGAAGTGATAGCAGAAATCAAGGATGAGAAAAATAAGAAGCACGCACTGAACGCTGGAGCAAACCAGGTAATTTCCCTTGGAGAACTGAGTTCACTTACAATTTCAAAAAGTATTTCTAACCCGGGAATGGCTGACTTCATACTAAAAATACTTTCAGAAGAGGGGGGGCCAAAGGCATACTCGTTTGAGGTGAATGAAAAGCTGGCCGGGAAGAAGGTATCAGATATTGAAAAAAAGCTGGAAGGGGAAGCATACGTGATCTCTATAATGACAGGAAGTGAGATTGTTTTTCCAATAACACCGGACTACAACCTGAATAAGGGAGACGATATAGTGGTCATAGCAAAAGATAGAAAAAGCGCTGAAAAAGCTATATTCCAGTGATCTCTTTATTCCAATTTCCGGACTTCATTCTTTTGCCAGTTTGAATATTTTTTATTCAATGGTCACGTACGCTTCGAACTGAATAGTTTACGATCATTTCCTGTCAGTACTTTGAATTGGCATAGGCAAAATCGGGTAAGCTTATTTTAAAGATTTTTAAAAGACCCGATAAAGTTCATTTCAGTTTTCACATGATTGGGCGAAGATCACATAATTTTATTATTTCCTGACAAGTATATCATAGATCAATCCGAAACAAAGAATATAACTATATATTCTAAACCAATTATCTTTCAATGATTGATGTCAAACTTCTCAGAAGCAACCGGGAACTTTTCGAAAAAAACTGTGATTACAGGGGTATAGATAAGAAAGTCATAAGCGATTTTTTTGCCATGGACGAAGAATGGCTAAGGATGAACAGGGAGCTGAACAATGAAAGATCGAGGAAAAATAGAATCACTGCAGAAATATCTTCGAAAATAAAAGATGGGAATGATGTTTCTAAGCTGAGAAGTGAGGTTACAAAAATTAACGAACAGATAGTATCGTATGAAGAAAAACTCAAAAAGACAGCTGAAGAAAGGGACAGGATACTGTGGACAATACCAAACCTCGTCCATGAATCCGCTCCGGTATGTTTCGGTGATGAGAACAACCAGCTTGTAAGATACGTTGGAAGGGCGAAAGTCTTCAAGGACGACATAGATGAGTTTCAGAAAAATTCAGGATCAAGCAGTGATTATGAAGTCCTGAATGAGAGGCCGGAGAGCCACATAGACCTCGGTGAAAGGCTGAACCTTATAGACCTTGTTGATGCAGCCAAGATATCTGGTGCAAGATTCTATTTTCTGAAGAACAGGCTCCTGAAGCTTGAGATGGCGCTCATGAACTATGCCACAGATTTCCTTTCAGAAAGAAATTTTACCCTTGTGGAACCGCCATTCATGATGAACGCTGAAAGCATGAGGGGTGCAACAGACCTGGAAACTTTCAAGGATACACTCTACAAGATCGAGAATGAGGATATGTATCTCATAGCAACATCTGAGCACACAATAGCCTCAATGCTTTCAAATGAATTTCTGGAAGAAAATGAGCTGCCTGTCAGGGTTGCGGGGATATCTGCATGTTTCAGGAGAGAAGCTGGAGCCCATGGCAAAGACACCAAGGGGATATTCAGAGTGCATCAGTTTAATAAAATAGAGCAGTTCATATTCTGTAAACCGGAGGACTCCTGGGATTTTCTCGAGGAGATTCTTAAGAACGCGGAAGATATTTACAGGAGTCTCGGAATACCATACCGTGTCGTCAATGTTTGCTCGGGGGAGCTAGGAAGGCTGGCGGCTAAGAAGTATGACATTGAGGCCTGGTTTCCGTCGCAGGGAAAGTTCAGGGAGATTGTTTCGGCATCAAACGATACCGACTACCAGGCTAGATCCCTCAACATAAAATACAGGAGCCATGGATCGAACGTTTATGTTCACACTCTTAACAGTACAGCAATAGCAACGACAAGAATACTTGTTGCTATAATGGAGAATTTCCAGGAGAATGGAAAGATAAGAATACCGGACGTTCTTGTTCCTTATAC
>JAVRLS010000095.1:0-3056 GCA_031961205.1 Thermoplasmataceae archaeon
TTACAAGAATTTTTTCCACCATGGTTCCAAATACAGGATAAACAATGGAAAAAACAGTTGAATTAATTCCGGATATCCTGAAGTATTCTGACAGGGTGTTGTTAAAATCATTCGTTTGATCGTAAACTCCATAATAATGCTTTATGCCGTTGTATGATTTCTCGTATACCGGATCGTCGAATTCGTCCCCCAGTATTATATTCCCTATTGAATGATTCCTGACATAAGGGATCATGGAAAATATGAAAACTGGAAATATAAACATCTGTATCGGGTAACTGTCAGCTTTTTTCGTTATTTCGATTCTGTCAAGTATGTTCATGGAATTGTTCATAAAACTGTAGAACCTGTCAACGTTTGACCAGACCTTATGGGTATTTTCAATATTCCTGCTGAAATAATCGTATGCAACCTTTGCAGTTTTCCAGTGGCCGCCAGACTCATTGAAAAAGACAGGATAGGTTTCTGACCCCACTTCTTTCATTATCCCGTATGAAAGAAGGCTTTCCTTTCCTCCGGATGAAAGTATCATGGATCGGTTTTTTTCTGTTAGCAGTGGTTTTCCGGGTTCGGTGAATGATTTCGCTGATAGTATTGTATTCCCTTCAGCGTTTTTCTGTGTTATGTCGGTCTCTGACGGCAGGTAGGCTTCATTAAAAAAGTTGTATCTTCTCCTGACTATACTGTTGATAAAAGTTTCAACATTGTTTATCTTTATAAATTTCTTTATAAGATCGAAACTGAACTGATCTATGGGAAAATCAAGATATATTTCCTTTGTGAAATAGGCATAGTTTATGGTAGGTATTGCAAGTATAATGCCTGCCATCCTGCTATCTATATCTATATCCTCATCATAGGTAAAAAATAATTTAAAATCGCGGCCATCAACGTTTATATTCCCTGAAATACGCCTGTTTTCAAGACGATCCAGAGATACAGTTATCCTGTTGAAAGACCGGACCCTTTCGTAATACATGGTCATAGTGTAGCACTGTCTATTTCTCTTGTTACATTCGAAAGGCGCTGTAAAGGATCAAAGACGGGTATTCCATGTATGGATTCAAGGCGACTCTTTTCCTCCTTTATCATGGATTCCGTCATGTTCTCAGTATTCAGGGCTATCGCTATAACTTTTTTATTTGAAAGAAGCTCGAGTATTTTTATGTACTTCTCCAGTGGAGGTATTGGATACCCTTCAAACCCGTCGAAATACTTTCTCATGGGTGCGTGCTGGAGTATGATAGCATCAGGCCTGGTGGCGCCAATGATCTCAAAGCTTCCTGGATATGCGGGATGCAGAACAGAGCCCTGGCCCTCTATAAACATGTAGTCCGGCCTTTCCCTGTCCCATGCATCGACAGCGGCGCTTTCTATGGCACCCGCAACAAAATCATTTACGATAGCATCCATGACTACGGTGTATCTGAAACCCTGCATCCATGACGTTTGTCCGGTTCCTATCATCACGCTTTTCTTTCCCAGGCCGTTCATAGCCCTGTTTATGTATATTGCAGTGGTTCTCTTGCCTATAGCGCTGTCCGTACCCAGAACAGCTATCTTTTTCGACTTTATCTCGCTGATTCTTCCGGTAAAGAAATATTTCTTGTCCTTGAAAATTTTCCTCACATCCGTTATTTTAGATTTTGAACGCAGTGCAAGTTTTGAGAATTCCGGATCATCGCTGATGAATTCATGAAGGCCGCTTACTATATTCATCCCGTAGTTTATTGCAGTCCTTATGTATGGACGGTAGTTATCCGGAAGGATTCCGCCATCGCTTGCTATTCCAACTATAAGTGTTCCAGCCCCATTTCCAATAGATTCTTCAATGCTGCTTATTATTGGAATCCCTTTTGCTGTGCCGCTTAAGATAAGCCCTGCATCCTTTCCAGCATATCTGGAATCTATAACTGAACTTATTTTATATCTCTTGCTGTACCTTACCAGTCCATTTGCTGTTTTTCCATAAGTTGTTGAAAAAACCCCTTCAGATAAAATTGATGCATTTTCCATTATGATCTCCTCCCGGTGATTACAGAAACGATAACATCGTCTCTTTTTACTCTCATATGATTTATAGCCGCAACGGCCGAAGCCGATGCGGGCAAGGAATTCAATCCCTCTTTATAATAAATTAAGTTTGAATATCGAATCATTTCCTCATCAGACACGTATATCGCGGATCCCTTGCTCTTATAGATTGATCTAAGGGCATCGTCGCCGTCGAATGAACGGTAGGAAATGAGCGGCTCGTTGATATCCGTTTCTTTAAGCGATTCAGGATTTATATCAACTGCCCTGCTGTATCCGTGCTTAAAAGCATTCACAATAGGGTTTCCATTTTTCGTACTGACGCCGATCATTTTCGGAAGCTTCGATATATATCCTTCGGAAAACAGATGATCAAACCCTGCAAATATGCCTGCCAGTGTGGTTCCATTTCCAACAGGGACAATCACATAGTCAGGATCTTTCATTATAGCTTCATATATTTCCGTTGCTATAGTTGAATACATCATCTTGTCTATGTAAGAATTCCTTGAACCGGGACTGGCGTCATAATAACCATTAGCATCCGAAAAATCGTGAAGATATTCAACAGTTTCCTCATATTTACCGTCGTAGTATAAAATTTCAGCGTTCTGTGACTGAATGAATCCCGACCTTTCATGGGAATAGTCTTTCGGAATGCCTATAATAGATCTTACTCCATAGGTATTTGCAAAATAGGCTATAGAGGCCCCATAATTGCCGCAGGTTCCAACAGTTATGCCGTTGTAACCATTGTGTATGGCATTAACAACATGCGCTTCTGAAATCCTGTCTTTCTGTGTTCCTGTTGCATTAGCCCCCTCGAACTTTAAAAAAAGATTGTCCAAATTAAGGGCTTTACCAAGTGCATACGCTTTTATAGTGGGCGTACGCCCCGGTGGTTTTGCTTCTGAACTTAGTATTTCTTCCATATTTTCCACCAGTACTGATACTGGTATGACAAGTTAATGCACATCCATATTTAAGAATTTTCTATTTATATACCGGCTTCGCCACAGGAA
>JAVRLS010000096.1:0-2995 GCA_031961205.1 Thermoplasmataceae archaeon
GAGATGGACAAAAATTATATATTGACTATCAATGAGACAGTATGATAAACGTAGGTCTTTATTACAAGGTTAAAGAAAACCACACGGAAGAATTTGAAAGGATATTCAATGATGTTGTGAAAATGCTAAGAAGCGGCGATTACGGCCTGAAAGATGTAAGATTATATCAGGATGTAGAAGACAGGAGAGATTATATGATATTCACTGAATGGAACGATATGGATGCCTTTAAAAAATTCATTGCAAGCAGGCCTTTCAAGGAAACTACTACGTATGGAAAGGGGATACTGGAAGAGATGCCGAAAAATAAAGTGTTTCTGCAGGAAACCTCCTTTTAAATCTGTTTATTTTTTACCGCTATTTTATAGTAAACGTAGTATCCAATGTATATGAGGCCGGCAGCAAAAAGCCCGTATATTATCATCTGATCCAGCAGCACGCTGAGGTGTTTTATTGACTGGCTCCACAGTGGGCCAGCAGCGTATCCCATATATATGAGCGCAAAAGACCATATGAATGATCCGGCAAATGTCATAGCAACAAAAATTTTAAGTTTCATCCTGAGCGCCCCTGCCGGGATAGATATAAGGCCTCTTATGCCCGGGATAAACCTGGCAAGAAAAACTGATATGGAACCCCGCCCATCGATCCACATTTCTGCCTTTGTGAGCGAACTTTCTTTGACCGCGAAGTAGTGGAGCATCTTAACTATGGCGGGCCTTCCAAAATAAAGAGCCAGGTAATAATCTATAAAAGCGCCTGCCATGCTTGCTCCAAGGGCATCTATAAAAACCAGCGTAAAGTTGAGTGATCCTGTATATACCAGGTATCCTGAAAGTGGAAGTATCACTTCACTGGGAATCGGGACGAACATGCTTTCAAGGGTCATCAGAACAAATATGCCCGCATAATTCGAATCAGAAATCACAGAAAGTAATCCTGAGAAAATGGAACCAACACCGATATTTGCAAAGTATTTCTCATATGGAAGCTCCACTATTTCGAATATTTCAATAGAAGTGAGAGCAACCAGAATGAGTGCAATAACCAGCACGTATACATTCAAATATTTTGTTCTTGTATTCCCGGTACCGAGGGTTTCATTCATCCCGGCGAGATTGCAGAGGTAGTATAAAGCTTTTCATATATGATTCTCATTATTTGAAAGTATTTTTTGCAATCAACTTTTCTGGTCTAAATTCATCAATTAACAGGCCGGTCGGGGAATATACCAGGAATTCTTTTATTATATAACTATTCGCCTGTGAGAGTAGCCATTTTACTGTAAGTTCATGAATCAGACTTTTCCGGATCTTCATAGCTATAGATACGGTATTCTCTCATGAGGTACTGATCATCTTCTGCAATCTTTCCACTACTCATTCCAAATAAATAAATTTCGTTCAGCAGTTTCTGCCTTTCATCATCCTCGAGTGGCGGAACCTGTATGATCTGCGCATTATAATAGCCATTTTCTTCCCTGAAACCAAGAATATTTGCATTTCCATCAAAAGCCAGCTGGAAGAGCCTTACCTGGAAGAGGACTTCTGGCTGGACAGGATCCGATATTTCAAAACTTTTCATTTCATAAAAATCCTCATAATTTACAAAATCCGGCTGCGTGTACATGACGATATCTGATTCTCCCTTTACAATGACACACCTTGTCCTTTCACGTAGCATTCCCGATACATCAGTCTTAGAAAATGCAAAGATCATCCTCCATGCTTTCCTTACATACTCGTCAAAATCTTTTCTTTCTATACTTGCGCCTTCCTCTTTCAGCCTTTCTCTGAATATTGCAGAAAAATTTCTGATCTGCTGGATCCTGAGATTCCTGAATGATTTTGTGGAGAAGTAATTATGCTGTGATATTGCTGTATCAATTGCCGTCCCGAATGCCCTTTTTACAGGGTTATCCGGAAATTTGAATCTGCTGCTTACAAGTGAGTGTGCTGCAAAATATCTTACGACAGCCGTTTATTATCACCTTTTTTTCCAATGCCCAGTATTGGAGTCATTACTATTGATATAATAACGGTTGCCAGTATTGCTATTGAATAAAACTCAACTGAAATTAATGAGGTCTGGTATGCAATTGTAGCTATTACCACACCCACAGCTCCCCTTCCACCCATTATAGATAAAATATCCTTTTTGTTCATGTCTTTTATAATGTGTGATGATACATAGAATGTCAGGCCGGAGGCTACTACCAAACTAGAAACGAGAAGCGGAGCTAAGATCCCCGCTGAATTTGCATTGAGTCTTACAACGCTCAGGCCTGCTATGCTGAAGAACAGTGGAATGAAGAATGAATCGTTTATTCTCTTGGTTGTGTTTGAAATCACCCTGTAAAATTTTTGTCCGACAGAGGCTTCGTGTACCAGTATTCCAGCAAAAAAGGCACCCAGGACATAAGTAATACCTATTATTTCGAATAGCTCTGAAACAAGGAGCCCCGCTATTATAACAAGTGAAAAAAGTATATATTCTGCTGAAGAAGTGTTTTCATTCTTGTTCAGCCAGTTTATTATCCTGCCAGCGTTCTTTCTGATTATTTTATCAAAAATGTATATAGCCACAAAGAACAGGGCAATTGCCAGAATAACTAAAAAAACTCTTATAAGGCTGCTGGAAACGGAGGATAGTACAACAAAAGCAATCATGTCCGTAAGAACCACAGATGATAATATTATCTGCCCTCCTTTTCTGTCCAGAAAATTATATTTCAACAGCAGGACACTTACAATTGATATTGAGGGTACGGATACTGAGAGAGAAATCACCATTGAAGGCACAACAGGATAACTTTCTATATAATGCAGGATAAAATAAGAAAACAGCAGGGGCAATATAAAACTCGTAACTGAAAGGATGACTGATTTTTTAAGTTTTCCATAAATGTATTCTGTATTTGATTCGATTCCTATGCCGAGAATTATAAAAAATAGCGATACACTTTCTATATCAGATATGCCTATGCTTGGCTTTA
>JAVRLS010000097.1:0-2882 GCA_031961205.1 Thermoplasmataceae archaeon
GATTTAATAGACATTATGTTTATTGTATGGTATCATGCTGTCCATGTGCCGGCAGTTACCGTGTTTCCGTACATTCGAATTTAAATATGATTATCGTACATAAAATATATCAATTATAATACAAATATTTATAATAAAAAACATTTATATACAATGATTACCATGTTTAGAATTATCATGGAAACCGAGGAAATACCTGAATTTATATCAAAGAGCAGAAAGTATTTGCCGGACAATAATGAAAGAGTCAGGGAATTTGAGAAACTCCTGGAATTTTCAAAAAAATCACCGGAGAGATTCTGGGAAGAATCTGCAGAAGGAATCGAATGGTATAGGAAATGGGATAAAGCGATGGAAGGAAGTTTCCCGGATTTTAAGTTCTATGTCAACGGTTTTTCGAATGTTGAAGAGAACCTTGTAGAGAGACATATAAGAAGCGGAAACGGGAACAGGGCGGCGCTCATCTTTGAAAATGAGGCAGGTAAATCGAAATTCTATACGTATTCGATGATAAGCAGGGAAGTTGCTATGATCTCCGGTGCATTCAGGAAAGCCGGGCTTAAAAAGGGAAGCAGGGTTGCGATATTTCTTCCGAATATACCGGAAACGCTTGTATCGGTTCTCGCATGCTATAAGCTCGGTATTCTATTCAACACAATATTCTCGGGTTTTTCTGTGAAGGCGCTTGAGGAAAGGATAAACAATTTCGAACCTGAAATCATCATAACGGCAGACGGAACGTACAGGCGTTCAAATCTGATCGAGTTGAAGAGGAAGGTTGACCTGATAGAATATGAAAAACCGCATAGAGTGGTTGTCGTAAGGAATGCCGGCGTAGATGTCGAGATGCGCAAAGACGATATCTATTACGATGAATTCATAAGTTCAGGGGACGGGATGCCAGGCAGTGAAATGGTTGAAGCCAATGATCCCGGAATAGTCTTTTATACATCCGGAACTACCGGCAAGCCAAAGGGTGTCGTTCTGTCAGGCATCGGTTTTCTCGTCAATAATTATGTTTACGCGAAATATCACCTTGATCTGCATCCTGATGATGTACTGTGGTGCACAGCCGATATAGGCTGGCTGACCATGCACATATGGGGCATAATAGGGGCCCTGTCAAATGGCATAACGACATTGTTTTACGAGGGTTCTCTCGATTATCCATCCTTTGACAATTTCTACAGGATAATAGAAAAGTACAGGGTATCAAAGCTGTTCACTGCTCCAACGGCCATAAGGATGCTGATGAAAAACAGCGACACCGTGCCTGGAAAATATGATCATTCATCCATCAGGGTAATAGCGCTCGTCGGTGAACCCCTGAATCCGGAGGCATGGCACTGGATTCACAGAAATTTTCCGGATGCATACATAAACAATACATGGGGCCAGACTGAAACGGCAGGAACACCCACATCCGGCGCAGCCTTTTCTACGGCCATGAAACCCGGATCATGCGGTACCGAATTCCTGGGGATATCGGCCGAAATAGTGGATGATCAGGGCAATCCCGTTCCAAATAATACACCCGGAAACCTCGTATTGAAGTCCCCTTTTCCGATGATGGTACGTGACCTGTGGAACGATCATGAGAGGTATATAAAAGAATACTACACGAGGGTAAAGGGAAGGTATTTCACCTATGATACCGCCGTAAGGGATGATGATGGGCATTTCTGGATACTTGGCAGAAACGACGACGTAATAAATGTTGCAGGCCACAGGCTGAGCACTATGGAGATGGAAAGTGCAGTAATGGAGAGCAATAAGATTGCGGAATGTGCGGTCATAGGTGTTCCGGATCCACTGAAGGGCCTTGTCCCCGTTGTTTTCATAACCCCGAAAAATGAATACAGGACCGGGAACGGCATTGAAGGGATGATTTCAGATTCAATAGATCAGAGGATAGGGAAATTTGCAAGGCCTGAAAGGGTCATTGTTGTTGATGAAATGCCGAAGACACCAAGCGGAAAGATACTGAGGAGATTCCTGAAAGAAATATTTGTTGACGGAAATATAAAGGGAGACGTTACAGGTCTTGAAAACCCATCATCCGTAGAAAGAATAAGGGCCGCTCTTAACCGGTAATGCTGAACATTATAAAAATGAAAATTTACAAAATTACCTGAAATAATACATTTTCATCCGCCATGCTTGAAATCAGGATACAGAAGCAGGCCCCCATCAACCACAAGCGTTGTGCCGGTTATATATGAAGCCAGGTCGCTGGCCAGGAAAACAGCCGCATCAGCAATATCTTCAGGTGTTCCAAGTTTTTCCATAGCTATCTTGTTGTTCAGGTCTTTGAGCGTATCCGGGTTTCCCCATACGTCCTTATTTATACTCGTTTTTATTGCGCCCGGTGCGATGGCTGCAACACGTATACCTGATTCCGCGGTTTCCTGTGCAAGTGTTTTTGTAAACATTGAAAGACCGGCTTTAGCAGTACAGTACGCTGTATAACCGGACCATGGAACGAACTCGTGCACAGACGTTATATTTATTATGGTTCCTTTCCCTGTTTTTTTCATTCTCTTAACTGCCTCCCTTGAGCAGTAGTAAGGGCCGTACAGATTTATTGCTATAACCTTTTCCCAGGATTCTGTGTCGTCTTCCCCTACAACAGATCTTTTACCATCTATGCCTGCGTTGTTTACCAGCACATCAAGCTTTCCAAATTCACTATCTATTTTTTCAAACAGGGTTTTTACCTGACCGGGATCAGAAACATCTGCCTGGAATGCCCTTGCTTTTCCTCCCTTTCCGGTTATTCTTTCAACAAGGCTTTCGGCCGGTTCCTTTTCGCTATGATAATGAACTGCAACTGTTGCGCCGGCATCTGCAAATTTTTCTGCCATGGCCATTCCAAGGCCGGA
>JAVRLS010000098.1:0-2841 GCA_031961205.1 Thermoplasmataceae archaeon
TATATTCCACGGATGCAGGCACAAAGAAGGATGCGCCGGCATGGATCAGCAAATCTGGAAACGAGCTGGTCGGAATATTCGAACGCCAGGGCTATTATGAGATCATGATGAAGAAGGTGAAATAAACTTCAGTATTTTTATAATATATTATTACTTTTTATATTGACTTGAAATTCCATTTTGAATATACTTCTGAAAACACGAGTGAAAGTGATTGACTTCCGCCGGTATTAATAACGAACCAGTTTCTCACTTTTAGTACTGGAATATGTTGAACAGTCGCTGAAACCTCAACAATAGAATATCTGAAATTTTTTGGGAATTTTCGAAAATGTTATTTTTAAATATGAATTATTGCATAAAATTAATGATTTATATATCCTTATTGAATACATATCTGTGAATTCACTCGTTAAAAAAATTTTGATAATTGCCATTGCGATAGTCATTATAGTGCCGGCAGTTTATTTTTCGCTTCGGTTAGACAATCAGAGTGCACAAAGTAACAGCCCGCTTTACTATATACCGGCCTCATCTGATGGCATTGGCTTTTTGCATATTAACGGCACCAGTATGTACTTATTTGAAAAAAATGGATCCATAGCCGTTGTAACCTCATCTACTGACGTGCCTCTTTCTATGGCTTCAACAGTGCATTCAGCCAGTGGAACACAGGATCCATCAAACTATTCCAGAAACCTGTCTATCGTATCCACTCATGATGGGATAACTGTTTTTAAAATGTCAAATATTTCATTCAATCTATCCGGTTTTTCACTGAAAAACATTACAGTATATTTCGCTGATATGAATTCATTTATTGTCTTGGGACAAAAGGCAGCCGTCATGTCCTCTATAGATGCCTATTCTTCAGGGTCTAATGCAATATCAGGGTACGCAAATTACATTAATACATCGGCCAATATATCGCTGTATTTCAATTTCAACAAAACTTCACCGGTATCATCTATTTCATTGAATTATAGCTATAACACAACTTACCTGTCCTTAACATTCAACAATGTAACGTATGAGAAGCTTATTAAAGCCATTCCAGAGTTTGTAAACAACGTACAGATAACACACCTAAACGGGAACTTCATGAAGCTTAAAATTACTGGCATGAATATCGGATCCTTAAGCAATATAATTAAAAATGATGTGTTATGAGCAAATTCAGCGTTGCATATTTATATTATTTCAAGAATTACTATCGATCCAGGAGTTTTTACCTGATGCTTATCCTGATAATTATAATATCAGGGATAATGACATACTTTACTTTCAGGTATCAGGGCAGGCTGAGCCATTTTCTTAGTGGCTTTGGCATCTCTTCAGTGACTCTGGGGTTGAAGGAAAAGACGATAGAATTTTTATGGGCATTTGTGCTTGTCGATATACCTGTATACGCTGCGGTTTTCTTTGGATCGCCTTCCATCTCAAGCGAAATAGAGGATAGAACAGCATATTACATATTTTCTCTTCCAATCAGCCGGTATACCCTTTTATCGTCTAAATACGCTGCTGCATACAGCGTAACCCTGATAATAGCCCTAATATACATGGCTGTCGAAACAGTGGTCTTTCACGATATATTCGGGGTCTTTCCCGGAATATCCATGCTTCTTTCCCTGGGGATGCTGCTTCTGTTTATAGCATCAATATTGGCCCTGACGTTCTTTCTGAGCAGTATTTTTAACAGAAATATATATGCATACATAACGGTGCTTATAGTATATTTCCTTGTTTTTAACGCCATAAACGTAGTAACGGATCTTATTTATGGTTATACTTCGCCGTTTCTTCTGAATAACGCGGCAGTCATCGTGATGGAGGTTTTCATAAATGATAACTTATTCGCATTTTCGAAATCGTTTTCTATAGCTCCCGCCCCCGTATCTGAAATACTGCTTTCTACCCTTATCATGGTAATATATACCGTGGTTTCCATAGCTATATCGCTTATTTTGTTCGAGAGGAAGGAGGTAAAATGACATCCATAGAAATAAATAATATAAATAAGTCATACGGTGAGTTAAAAGCGCTTTCCAATGTGTCCATAAGCGCAAATGATCACGGATGTATTGTATTTCTGGGCCCGAACGGCGCCGGGAAAACAACGCTTATGAAAATTATGACAAATATAATAAGGCCCACAAGCGGAAATGTAAAAATAGACGGGCATGATGTCAATCAGTCCCCGGAAAAGGCCTTAAGAGAAGTCGGCGCATTGATAGAACAGCCTGAATTTTATTCCTACATAACGGGTTATGAAACGCTTCTTTTCACGTGCAGAATCAAGGGTATGGAAAAGAACAGATGTTTTGAGGAAGTTAAGAGAGTATCTGAAGAAACTGGATGCAGCGGGTACATTAACAGGAATACGAGAGAATATTCCAGGGGGATGAAGCAGAGGACCGGACTCGCATCTGCATTGATAGGAAACCCTGAAATCATTATACTGGATGAGCCAACATTCGGCCTCGATCCGGAAGGCATGAAGCAGATCCGGGATATAATAAGCGATTTAAAAAAGGATCATCTTGTAATACTGAGCACCCATCTGATTTACGAGGCTGAAGCTCTGGCTGACCGGGTCATTATAATAAACCACGGAAAGATTCTCTATGACGGTACATTTGACATTCATGATATGATCAAAATTACTGGCAATATAAATGCCGAAAATATACCAAAGGATATGGTACGTGAATTTTACTATGAAAATGGAAGCCTGATAGTTAAAAAACTGGAAGGCGTAAAAAATTCCGATATAATCAGGGAGCTTACGAATAATGGATCTGAAATCGATACATTCGATTATTACAACGATCTTGAGGC
>JAVRLS010000099.1:0-2792 GCA_031961205.1 Thermoplasmataceae archaeon
GGGAAACAGCTGAAAACGAATTCAAGGACGGGAAAGTGAAAGCCCTTATATGCACATCATCGCTGGAACTTGGAATAGATATCGGAACAGCGGATGCAGTTATACAGTTCAATTCTCCAAGGCAGATAAATAAAATGATCCAGAGGATTGGAAGATCGGAGCACTGGATAGAAAAGACATCAAAAGGCTATGTTGTTGCAACGGATATAATAGAGCTTGAAGAATCCATGGCAATTATAGGCAGCGTTTCGGAGGGGAAGCTTGAGCCCGTTTCCATGATCGAAAACTCCCTCTCAACACTTGCCAACCAGATAATATCTGAAGTTAACGCAATGAAACGCGTTAAAATTGATGACTTTTATAAGGTTATAAAAAATTCTTTTGCGTTCAGGAACCTGAGCTACGATGAATATCTTTCGGTTGTAAATTTTATTGCCGGAATCAAGAAGATATGGTCTGAAAACGGGATTATGGGAAAGAGGCGCGCCTCCCTGACGTACTACATTGAAAATATTTCAATGATCCCGGGTGAAAAAAATTACAAAGTAATCGACACCTCAAATAAATTCATCGGTACGCTTGATGAGAGGTACGTAACGAGCGAGATAGAGCCCGGAAGCTACTTTGTTATGAAGGGTACCACGTGGAGAACCATACGCATTGACAGGGACAGGATAATAGTCGAGCAATTTTTTACCCCGGCCATTGCACCGAAATGGACCGGAGAGGAAATACCTGTACTTTACGATGTATGCGAAAGGGTATCATTGAACAGGATGAGGAAGGTAATTCCGGATTACGTTGATGAAAATTCCGCAAAAAAACTTGAAGAGTGGTATAATAACGATATTGCTACAACCGGCAGGATAATAATTGAAAGTTTCAATGATGAGATAATAATACAGGTTCTTCTCGGTACAAAGGGGAATTTCACGCTAGCTGAAATACTCTCAAACATGCTTTCATCGATCACCGGCGAAAGTGTTGAATCTGACTATTCCCCATACCATATATACCTGAGGACATCACGTAAAATATATGCAGATGATGTAAAACAGCTTATTTACGGAATAAGGAAGGGAGATCTGGTCTCCTACATAAAGGCCTCGGCAATCAGATCGAGATTCTTCAGGTCTGTCTTCCTTTACGAAGCAAGAAAGTTTGGAATAATCAGCAATGATGCAGATCTCGAAAGGATAAGGGTGGACAAAATAATTGATTCATATATTGATACGCCTGTATACGAGGATTCCATAAGGAAACTTGTGTTTGACTACATGGATGTTGATGCACTTTCAGCCTTCCTGAACAGGCTTGACAGCACGGAAATAGTCCTGAGGGACAGCATATCGGAATCGTCAAACGTATTTGTCTCCCACTATTCTGAGAGAATAACGCCGCTCAAGCCCACAAAGGCAATACTTGAATCTGTCAGGAACAGGATAATGAACGAAACGGTTACGCTTTACTGTACAATTTGCGGAAATGTAAAGACGACAAAGATAAAGGATATACATAGCCTTAAATGTGATGCCTGTGGATCGCATCTTATCGCATCTCTGTCACCATATGATCGCGATCACATGGACGACGAAAAATCAAGGAAGAGACTGGTGAAGAACGCCCATCTTGTGAAGGAGCGCGGAATGGAAGCCGTAATAGCCATGGCGGCAAGGGGTATCGGCCCGGAGACAGCATCGAGAATACTTGAGGTTTCGTATGCAAACGATGACGATCTCATAAGGGCCATACTGAATGCTGAAATGGAATTTGCGAGAAACAAGAGATACTGGGACTGAAGTTTAAAAATGAATTTTTTGTACCGGAAGACATCGTATGCATACAGTTTAATCTTTTTATTTTATAAAATCCATCATCGCAAAGTCCCCGGAATAGTTCTGATCGTATACAACGATGTAAACAGTCTGATTCCTTGTGGAACTGACGCTCATATCGAAGTTCTTGCCCGGCCCAAGAAAATAGGGAAAACTTGAGTGGACCCTGAGATCCGCCCCCTTTACGGTTGCCGTATATCCCGATCCGGTGCTTGAGAAAACTTCAACATTGACGTAATCGTTTCTTTCGATGTCGCTGCTTATGCTTATGTTTCCGGTGCTGTTGACCGGGAATGTGCCTTTGAACGTAAGATTGAGCTTTCCGTTTTGTCCGATGTCGATCGCGCTTGATATATTTATATTGTATACCGTCAGTGGTATCTGCTGGCTTCCGGTTGCGCTGTATACATTAAGGGTGTATGAATATATACCATATTTCATGCCGTTCATGGGTATCGTTATGGCGTAAGCTGCATTTTTTCCAGGTCCGATGGATTTTCCGGAAGAATCCACGTAAAACTTTACGAGCGGGGATATTGCGAATGCAGGCGTTAAAGTAGTGCCTCCCTGGTTTATGATATTCATGCTGAATGTCGCATTTGTCATCGACACATTAGCCATCGACCCGGCAGATACGTTCCAGACCACGCTTTCGTCTGTACCGTACTGGACAGAAAACGCTGACGGCGAAGGATGATACGATACCGGAACAATACCTATGAAAAGTATTGCTATCGAAATCGCTGCAAGGGCCTTCATGTTGGCGTTCGTCCTGGAAATATTGTTAAGCGGTTCCGGCCCCCTTATCCCGACTATAAGGGCAAAAACAGGAAGCACAAGCCATGGCGGGTATATAATGCTCATTCCTATAACGACTATTACGGATGCATATGAAAGATAAACGGAGTTTTTGCCGAGATACGCCGAAGAGATCAGGCCGCCGTCAAGGTATCCAAG
>JAVRLS010000100.1:0-2778 GCA_031961205.1 Thermoplasmataceae archaeon
TCTGGTACTCGGTCTGTGACTGCCATGTGGACGAATTAACGTACCTGACACCCTTGTATGCCCCGAGAAAATGTGAATGTATGTGGCCGGTGATAAATATGTCCGGAACTGTTTCTATAACATGGTAATCCTCCCTGGATGGCATCATCGGGGTATTCCCCCCGTATTTTGGGCTGAGATGGCGCCTTATAAGAAGCGCCTCTATTGCCTTTCCTATTGAATCATAGCTTGAACCGGGAATAAGCTCTATCATATCATTAAGTGACATCCCGTGGTAAACGAGCACGTTCTTATTTTCAATCAGCAGGTTATAGGGATTTGGAAGAAAATTAACATTTGAGTTGAACATTTTCCTTATCGTCTCTGGAAAGACGGGCTGCGGTTCTGCCAGCCTTACAGTATCGTGGTTTCCGGGCATAACGAATATGCTTATGTCCTCGGGAAGTTCATTCACAAACTCGGCAAGCCTTCCGTACTGCTCAAGAGGATTCAGTATCTCCAGATCATTTTCCTGGCCTGGATAGACGCCTATGCCGTCGACAATATCCCCGCTGATTATGAAATACCTGAGCTTTGACGAGACCTCATCCGATGATTTGACCCACCGTATCATTGATTCAAAGTCATTCTTCCTGAACGTCTTGCTGCCAACGTGTATGTCGGATATTGATGCAACGTAAACCGGTTCCTTCCTGGTATCATCCGTTATCCTGTACGGTATATCCGGCCTTATTATCTCATTTGCAAATATGACCGTATCTTTAGATCCGGAACTTACCGAACCCACTATTCCTATAACCTCATCCTCAAGTATCACCTCGTCTGCAAGATTCTTGTCCTTTAGCAGGAGCACGGTTATCCTGTCTTCAGTATCCTCGACTACAAGCCTTTTATGTCCGTTTCTCGTCTTTGAAACCTCCGACACCATGCCGATAATCTTCACCTCTCCCTGCGATCTCTTTGCATTCCTTATTCCCATGGATCCGCGCATTGATGCTGATGCAGAGATTATTTTCTCCAGCTTTTCATACTTGCTTACAAACATGTTCCTGAAATCCTCAATTGAAGAGTTGTATTTGACGTCAGGAAGAAAAACCTCAAAATTTCTGTTTCTGTCAACGTTGACATTCAGGGCCCTTTCAACAAATTTTTCGTCAACATAATCCATCTGTTTTTTTATTATGTCCTCTATGAGATCGCTGGATGCGTATCTCACGATTTTATCCACCGCTGCCGGAGATATCAGTATTCCATGATGGTTCAGGTATTCAAGAACATCGGCCCTTTCCAGCTGCATGTTTCCCCTTAACCGTATTCACAATAAAGTTATTTCGTCTCCAGTTCCACAAATTCTCCAGCTTAAATAATAGCCATCTTTTTGCGTATTCAACTGCAAAAAAACGTCAAATATTATAGCACCTTAGAAATTACGGGACGTGAAGGATTACAGCGAATATCCCCTCTTTATCGCCATGGCCTCGTTCTGGGGCCTGAACTATGTGATGGTTAAATATGCACTTCTGTACGACGGGGCATTTTCAATACTTCTCTACAGGGTTCTTTTCGGTGCCCTGTTTTCTATCCTCCTTTTCGGAAAGGGGTTCCATTTTCCCCGTGGCCTGAGGGAAAATGCGAAGGTTTTCATACTCTCGCTTTTCAACATTACCGGCTTTATGAGCCTGTGGTTTATCGGTGAAACCACGGTGAACGCATCAATGACCTCAATAGTGATCTATTCCTATCCGCTTATCGTTACAGTCATGTCATACTTCACGCTGAACGAGGAGGCAAGGCTTTATAATATAATAGGAACGGTTCTCGGCTTCGCCGGCCTCATCGTTATATTCGCCGGGAACCTGCGCATCAGCAACTATGCGGGCGTAATATTCCTTATGCTGGGCGCCATAAGCTGGTCCATTGGAACAATATACTACAAGAAATACTTCAAGGGATACAACCCGTCTACAACCAATTCGCTGCAACTTTTATATGCAATTCCGATCGTATTGATCATGACGTTCTTCACGGGCGGGATCAATGCGGGATTGATCAACGTGAATTTCGTGCTCATAATGGTATATATGGGATCACTCGGTACAGCGGTGGCCTATTTCATATACCTGCAGCTGTACGCAAAATATAAAGTAACATCGATATCATCCTATTTCTTCATGGTCCCCGCGCTTTCGGTAATTTTCAGCTTCTTCCTGCTGCACACAGTGATAAAGCCCATTTCAATAGCAGGTTTCGTGGTTATGAGTGCCGGAATCTACCTGTCATCAAAGAAATGACTCAGCATCCGAATATGCATCTCCGATCAACTGAATAATTGTTTATGTTATGAATATAGCTGCCAATATCGTTTATGTAAGTCGATCTTGCGCTGCTTTTCTCATAAATCATTCTTGCAGCATTGAGATCGGAGGTGAATATGTTTACCTGCATCGGCCCTGCCATGTTTATGTTACGTATTGAATCCTCAATGGATTTTGCCACGGCTACCTTGAAAACAGGGGCATAGACCGGATTCGCTATATTTATTGAATCGTCCATGAATATCGCTGGCGGAACAGCATTTCCCTTTATCTCATTTCCGTAAAGGAGATTACGCCTGGATAAAGCATTTCTGATGATTTCGGAAGCTTTCTGTGCCTCCGATGGAAATGTTACGACGCCTATATCGGTACTGTAATCAGCCGGGTTTCCCGTTCGCTTCTTCATGAACTCTTCTTTCAGGGCGTTTATGAAGTATTCAAACGAATCCTCTGCAACTATCAG
>JAVRLS010000101.1:0-2763 GCA_031961205.1 Thermoplasmataceae archaeon
GGTAATTAACTATAAATGAATAAAATGAAAGGATGTGCGAAGCCCGGGTATCGACCGGATCGCAATTTCTATAACCGGATGTCAACACGCCGGGTTGAAACAGCGATCCGTGTGGATATCCGTTATTAAGTTATGTTCGTACATTCGAGGACTCTATTTTTTCCTCGAAAAGAAAGGTGAAAAGATGCTTTCAACATATTCAGCCTTGACGCTGGACGGCGGCCCTTCATGATCAAGTTCATAATTTCCTTTCTCCCCCCTGCAGCCAGGGCCTATTTCTATCGATCCAGATCCCCTTATATGCCCTATATTCATAAATCCCCTTTTTTCCGTCACGTTCACATTATAAAGAGGGCGCGTTTTCATGGCCTGATCCGACATATACATGAAAGCCATATGCCCCTCTGTCTGTGTCCTCCAGCTTAAAGTTTCAGGGAGTTTTTCCCTAACAGTATCAACTACAGTTCTGTCATCCGCATCGATCACGACGACAAATGAATCTCCAGTTTTTACACCACATAAAACGCCATAATTGTAGCCGGATTTCAGGTGCTTCAGCAGCTTCGGATCGGTTGCATCATAATTTGCGCTATCCTGCCAGCCCCTCTCAAACGGAGCCTTTCTGTATGGTGCAACAATTACATAACGCAGGCTCTTTATCTTCAGGAGTTCTTCCGGGATTATGATCTCCGGATTTTCATCAGCCATACGTATCAATATCCATGGGGTTATTTAATTTTTTATCTATTCGAAACGTCCATTTAAGCTCTAAAGTTTTTCATTGTTCTCCAGCATTTGAAATTCAGTAAGGTCATGATGCAATGTCGCACCTGTTTCTGGAACTGGGCAACCCGAAATTTGCAGGTTTATAAGGAATGAAAACGCGATCATGATATATAAGCACAGAAATAGAAGGATTCGCTATTGTTTGGATTGAATATTATTAACTGAGAAAAGTTATTAAGATTAAAAAAATTTAGAATATTGCGTGGTATGATTCAATTGCCACGTAAATCCCCACTATTATTATTATGATTGAGAATGCTTTTCTGAGAGTTGATTTATTCATTCCGGTTGATAGCCTTGCACCGGCTATCCCGCCGAATATGCCACCGATCACATAAAGAAGTGCTATCGGTATCAGTATCTGGCCGGAAAGCCCGTACCTGATTGCCGTTACCACACCAAATGTGCCTACCGAAAGAAGGGATGTGCCAACGGCAAGATTCATCGTCAGATCAGAGGAGTAAAGAAGGGCCGGAACTATGAGGAACCCGCCGCCTATTCCGAAGTAACCGGATGCAAATCCTGCCAGTAGGCCAAATACGGATGTTTTTGAGTATCTGGATTTTTTGGGCGTTTCTTTGTCTTTATCCGGAACGGGGTTTTCGTTGCAGTTTGCCTTGCATTTGCTTACGAACATGTAGATACCGATAATCATCATAAGGAACGAGAATATGAAGAGCAGCTCTTCGCCGGGGGTCAAAAGGCCAAGCGTTGTTCCTATAAGAACTCCTATTACACCAAAAATTGAAAATATGCCTCCTATCTTAAGCCTCACGTTATGCTTCCTGAAATGGCTGTAAACGTTTATAAATGCATTTATTCCTACCGCAAGCGCGGTTGTCCCTATCACAAGATGGGGCCTGTCAATGCCCACAAAATATATCAGGAGAGGTATTGCCAGTATGGATCCGCCACCGCCTATCAGGCCCAGCGAGAATCCAACTATGACCCCGGATATTACGGAAAATATGTACTGTACTAAAGTTATTATCATACAATCATCCTAAAATGTTATTACCTGGTATCCTTCATCAATCTTTTTATTAGTTTCTACCCCGCCCATCACCTTTTCTATGCCGGGGAATATCATCTCATCGCTTATGCCGAGAGATTTCATGCTCACCAGGCAGACCCTGGTCTCTATTCCCAGCGATTTCGCCTTCTTCACCTGGTCTTCAAATGTAACTGAATTGTTCTGGTTCTGGAGAATAGCTTCAACGCCCCTTCCCAGAAATAACATCTCCACCGTGGCACCTGCATTCTGAACTGAATTTATCGCAAAGCTGAATGCAACCATTTCTGTATTGATATTTTCTTTTCCCGTTATTACCATCACAAGCATCTTCGCCATTATTATCACCACTCATACTTCAATGACATACGTACTCTAATCACACTCATGATTTAAAGCACATACGCATGACTTATTAATGATATCACTCACACAATATTAAATTTAACTCAAAAGATACGATCAACATCATGAAAGGGTGGATACCGGGATATTATATATACCTGAAGATGCCTATTTTTCTGTATCGGTTATTTCTTGGCCATTTCCCGTTATCCATCTGCTTCCCCAGTCCTTCAGGTCTGATAGCACGTTCGTGAGATCCATGCCCTTCTCCGTAAGCTTATAACTGACCTTGAATGGCCTGGTGCTGACAATATCCCTCCTTATTATCTTCTTTTCCTCCAGTTTCCTCAGGTTTTGTGAAAGCGTCCTCGGACTGATGTTTTCTGCAGATCTGAGAAGATCGTTGAAACCCATTGGATGATCGCTCAGATAGCGTATTATTATCAGGCTCCATTCGTTTCCCACCTGCCTTATTGCCTCCACTATGGGACATACCTCATGGTTTTGCAATGTATCACCTTTTAAACCCATTGATATCTACTTACCATGAAGTTATTTAAAGTATTTAAGTATTGATTGTATACTCGCTTTACAAAATATAGTTGGTGAAAAAATGGAAG
>JAVRLS010000102.1:0-2699 GCA_031961205.1 Thermoplasmataceae archaeon
CGTCTATATAGAGCTGCTTACCCTGATCGATTCAGGATTCATGACTATAATAACTTCTCTTACGGCCGATACGTTAGCTATCGGGATTATGTATTTTCCATCTGAATCTTTGGGTATGCGGAACTGGGACTTCGGAGACGGGTTTACGATCATAGAGAGAACATTCCATTTGCTGTCTATGATGAAATTCTCAACGCTTCCTATAACGTCACCGGTTGAGGATACCACGGATCTGTTTATTAATCTCGTAAGAAAATCCATTGTATGGATAATTGATGCTTCTATATATTTTTATTTTCCTGATATTCAGATTCCGATTGTAAAATCAGTGTATTTACGGATTCATACAATTATTTCAAACGAAGAAAGGCCGGTTCAGATCGGAAGGTCCGTTAAAAAATTCAAGAAGGATCAGAGGTACAAACCCTGATCCTGAAGCTCTTTTCTCTTCTCCGATACGCTCTTGCCCATAGTTTCCCCCAGGTGCTGGTAAAATTTCAGGACATCATCATCAACGGATGGCCTGATAACTCTCATGGCATCAAGGAAGTTCTTCTGTGTAACTTCTGTTGCATCAGGATTTTCCCTGTATGCATTCATTCCTGCCTCTCTGCAAAGGTTCTCAAGATCCGCGCCCACATACCCGTCCGTTTTTGATGCAAGGCCCTCCAGATCAACATCCCCGGCCAGCGGCATATTCTTTGTATGTACTTTCAGTATGCTCAGCCTGGCATCCCTGTCAGGGGACGGTATATAGATCAGTTTATCAAACCTTCCAGCCCTGAGAAGTGCGGTGTCCATTATATCCGGGCGATTTGTCGCTCCAATTACGACCACTCCATTCAGCACCTCAATTCCATCAAGTGAGGTCAGAAGCTGGTTAACTATCCTTTCGGTTACGCCGGAATCGCTTGATGTACCCCTCCTTGGAGCGATAGAATCAATTTCGTCAAGGAACACTATGGTAGGTGCCACCTGCTTTGCCTTCTTGAATATCTCCCTTATGGCTTTCTCACTCTCACCAACCCACTTGCTGAGAACCTCCGGCCCCTTTATGGATATGAAGTTGGCATTGCTTTCGGTTGCTACGGCCTTGGCCAGCAGCGTCTTTCCAACACCTGGCGGCCCGTAAAGCAAAAATCCTTTTGATGGCCTTATGCCAAGCCTCTTGAAAACATCCGGCTTGAGAAGCGGAAGTTCAACGGTTTCTTTAACCTCCCTCTTGACATCCTCGAGACCGCCGATGTCTTCCCATTTGACATTCGGTACCTCTATCATCACTTCCCTGAGGCTGCTGGGCTCTATGGCTTTCAGCGCCTCCTTGAAGTCATCTTCTGTAACAGTCATTTTTTCCAGTATTTCGGTCGGTATGGGCTTATCAAGGTCTATTTCAGGGAGATACCTGCGAAGTGCATTCATAGCGCTTTCCCTGACAAGTGCCGCAAGATCTGCGCCAACAAACCCGTAGGTGTATCCTGCAAGGTCATCAAGGAATTTGTTCTTCTCCTCCTCACTCATGCCGAATGGCATATTCCTGGTGTGTATGGACAGTATCTCCTTCCTGCCGTTCTTATCCGGTACACCTATTTCTATTTCCCTGTCAAAGCGGCCCGGCCTCCTGAGGGCAGGATCCACCGCATCTATCCTGTTTGTGGCCCCTATGACTATAACGTGCCCCCTTTCCTTCATTCCATCCATGAGGGTGAGAAGCTGTGCTACAACTCTCCTTTCAACTTCACCCTGCACCTCTTCCCTCTTCGGGGCTATTGAATCTATTTCATCAATGAAAATTATTGACGGGGCAGTTTCCTCTGCCTTGGTGAAGATTTCACGGAGTTTCTGTTCACTCTGCCCGTAGTATTTGCTCATGATTTCGGGCCCGTTTATGGAATGGAAATTAGCGCCTGATTCATTCGCGACTGCCCTTGCGATAAGCGTTTTTCCTGTTCCCGGCGGCCCGAAAAGTATCACGCCTTTCGGAGGTGTGATGCCCAGCCTTTCAAAAAGCTCGGGGTGTTTCAGCGGAAGCTCTATCATCTCCCTGATCTTTCCGAGCTGTTCAGAAAGTCCTCCTATATCCTCATAACTTATACGGGAAACCTCCTCAAGGATCTCCGAGGCAGGTTCCTCCCTGATCTCTATCTTTGTTTCATCCGCTATCTCCACGGGCACGTGCCCGGGCATTGTTTTGACGACCTTGAAGAGCAGCCCGGTCTGGCCTGCCAGTGTAAGCCCGGGAACACTTATATTGTCCTGCTCGATCATCGGCCGGCGTATAAGCGCCCTCTGAACATATTCCTCTATTCCTTCGCCAAATTTAAGCCTCTGATCCTTTCTTATTATTGGCGCTAGCGTAACTTTTTTTGCGATCTCTGTATGAACTTTTTTTACTTTTACCTTATCTCCTATGGAAGCACCGCAGTTATTCCTCATAACGCTGTCTATCCTGACTATTCCCTTATTTTCATCTTCAGGCCTGGCCCTGTAAACCCTCCCGACTGTTTTTCTGACCTTTTCTATTTCAATTACATCTCCGATCTCGGCTTCAAGTGACCGCCTGGAGCTCTCATCCAGCCTTACTCTTGACATCCCGGGATCAGTTTGATTTGCTTCAGCAACTCTGAGAATTATACCGCCAATATTATCCATGATCCCTTATTGTCAATATACTATTTTAAAATTTTTAAAATGGGCAGAAT
>JAVRLS010000103.1:0-2635 GCA_031961205.1 Thermoplasmataceae archaeon
ACTCCGTACCTGCGGAATATATCTTTCCCCATATATTCATAAAGATTCACAGTTTCACCTGATCATGTGATTACCGATAATTATAATAACATTTTTGAACCTTATAGCATATCTGCCTATTTTGCATATATGTATATGCGGATGGCCATTATTCTTCATATAAGAGAATCATCCGGGGAGTAAATCTTTGATATCCGGTACACACGAACATTCTTAGTCTATAAGGAAAATTCATACAATTGTATATTCCCGGTCCGTTGATAATAAAGAAGATAGCAGACGGTAAAAAATGGTAAGGTTTCATTCAATAAATAAGGTAATGGCCGCTGGGACAATTCTCCTGTTCATATCATTAATAATTCTGGCGACAGGTGCACTTTGACATAATGACAGAATCCTGCTTGCATACCCTTTATTTTATGGTGGAGTCATAACAGGTGCTAAACTGGCAGGATTCAACAGCGGGCAGATGAAATATTCCACGATAAGAAGCGGGGAAAATAAAGTTTTACATTTTAGCAGTTAAAAATGTCCGTTCCGGTGAGCAAAAAAACGGGTAACACCGGTTTTCTGGATTCGATCAGAGTGGAAGTTTCTTCCAGTCCATAAGATCCTTGTCGTTAAGTGACCTGATTTCAAGTTTTTCGAGAAGGTCAACAAAAAGATCATCCCTGATTGAATCTGCATAGACCTTTTCCTCTGAGTGCCTGAAAAGAACCGATCTTATCGCACCGGTAGCCATTGCAGAAGGCAGGCGTGAAGCGTAATCAGCACCATCCTTAATTTGCCTGGAGTATACCCTGGAAATATCATCATTCTGCAGATCCTTGAGAAAATCATCCACCGTATTTTCAAGTGCCCTGTTATGTTCCTCCTTCAGAACAACACGAACTTTGTATGATGGTTCAAAATCCACTTTATTGTCATCAACCTTGAACCAGTTAACTGCGTCTTTCTCAAAGAATACCTCTGACAGTAATTTTGCTACATTCTTCGGATCTGTGAAATCAATACCCTCCGTCAGATCATAGGTAACCAGAGTTCCGTCATCTGAAACTTTTCTGGAATTCTCTATCGCAGATTTCAGTTCATCTTCTTTTGCCATAATCATGTATTGCAATTTACTGATATAAGCTTTAAAGAATTATAAACCCGGACTCCTGGCTTATCCTGGAGGTGAATTTTTTCATTTCTTCTACCGTTCCCTGATGAGAATGTAAAATAAATAGAATCTAAAAAATTATTCATTGTATCCCTGCCGCCATTCATTTCGGGAAAAAACGGAACCTGAATGTTATCCTTTATTCCCATCAGCGGTGATTTCCTGGTAGATCTATTGATCACAGGCAATAAATGAGGATAATCCTGTCATTTCCAGCATCGATATGCAGATTCATTTCTGAAATCGTATTGATGTTATTGCGCCCGGGATACCTTTACAGAACATGAATGATCAAGTTAAAATTTGCTTTTCCTATAAGCGTGCATGAATGAAGGCATGCTGAAAAATTTTATAGTGAATTCAAAAAAACATACCTATCCGTCGGGCGATGGAAAAACCCTTTCAAGGATTCCCGCTTCGAAGGAATTTCATTTCAAAGAGAACAATCTGGAATATGTCGATATTTATTTCGGAAATATATCTTTTAATGGAATAGAAACCGTATATGAAGATGGAAGGCCCGTATGGGGTATGGTTTACTCTGGTGGAATCGTTAATGATGAGACTGATACCGGCGGACTTTACTCTTTTCTTAAGAAATGCCTTCTTCTGGTGGATGAAGAAGCACCATTCAGGGGCCCGGAATCATATTCGGAAGGTGATTATACGTATTACAATGATTTCGATGGGGATTTTTCACATTTTATCGGATATGAAAAAATCGAGATCATGGATGAAACCTCATACGAGCTTCATTACTCCGGGGGTTATATAACCTGATTCTTGAGATGTTTTAAGGATTTTACCGCTTCGTTCATGAATAAACCTCTTCATCCTCCTCAACTTCCTTTATTGTCTGTTCGTATGTGTCAAGAATGTCTCTTAGCGTTACAATACCCTTGAATTCACCATTGTCAACAACCGGGCACCATGTTGTTTTATTTCTCATCATTATTTCCCAGGCCTCCTCTGCATTGTTGGAAGGGTGCAGATAGGTTATTCCAGCCTTTATATATTTTTTAACAGAACTTTCGGTGCTCTTATCTATATCAAAAAAGTAAACAACACCGAGAAGCCTCTTATAGACAACAACAGGAACAGAATATATGTCGTTTTGCTCCATTACTTTCTTGGCGTCCTCGATGGAAGCTGTATCTTCTATGCTTATTTCCCTGCATTTTATCTTGCTCAGCTTTATTGAGAGCAGGAGGGGCGTATTGTATTCACCGAAATGCGCGGGAGAATCTTTCCTGTCATCTACCTGATTATGGTATATGCTGTACTTCCCGGAAATAATATACGATATGAAAACGGCTATCATGGCGGCCGGAAGCAACTGAAGGCTCCCCGTCATCTCAACAACCATCAGTATGACAGAAAGCGGAACCTTTCCTGCTGCACCAAAGAAAGCTATCATGCCGATGATTGCAAATGGAGTAACAACCGGGACAAGGGAAGGATCTACATAATGGA
>JAVRLS010000104.1:0-2591 GCA_031961205.1 Thermoplasmataceae archaeon
ATCATTGTTGCATTCTTAAACGATAAGTTAAAATATTCGTTATGCTATTGTCAGACAATGATCATGCCCTCAAACCATTCGAAGGAAAATGGTTCCGGAAAGTTTTCATTTCTTCGGGTTTTTAAGGTTAAAAACAGGAATAATAGCATCTACTCCCAGGGTAAGGGCATCGGAGTCATGCTTATTTTCTCAGTTCTACTATGGTGGTTTCCTATATTTGGCGCTTCAATTGCCGGCTACCTTGGCGGAAGAAAATCTGGAAATGTCAAAAGGTCCATTATATCCTCCCTGGTAATATCGGCAATATTCATACTGCTTGGATATTCCATGATGCCGTTCAGATCCGGAATCATAAAATCTGTTGGTAATTACCTTCTTTACGGTCTTGTTCCGGTTTCATCATCATCGCTTGTATCAGCTTCCAATCTGATGACCTATTTCTATTCATCCTATGGTGTAATCTATACATTTACTATCCTTGTGCCCAGTTCAGTCATAATCCTGATAATATTCAGCATCATTGGAGGTTATGTAACGGATATGAGAGAAAGTGAAAAGAAAATAGATAGCGAAGAGACTGAAAAAGATCTTATAGATGTCCCGGGCCCCCGTGAAGAAGAGAAAAGTGACGATGACAACAAATACGGTTATCTGTAAGTAAATCAGTAAAGGTTTATTTCAATAACTTTTTTTCTTGAGGAAAAACCCGATATAATTCTTATATCATTTTCTGGGATTTCAAAAAAATCAGACATTTGCCGTAATATATCCCGGTTTGCCATATTGTTCCGGAATTTTTTTTCCGTAGATATTATTATCCTGCTGCCATCGTACTGTACGGCTGATTTACCTGGCCGTACAGAAACAGTGAATTTCAACCTTTAATCACAATCCTAGGAAAGTATATTTTCCATCTTTTCAAGTATTTTCCTGAACGTTTTCCTCTCGTCTTCTGAAAGCGGTTTAAGCGCACCTGAAATGAACTCACCATAAAGTTTACGACCCTCAGAGAGCTTTACTTTACCCTCTTCGGTCAATTTAACATTCACTATGCGCCTGTCATTCAGGCTCCTGATCTTTGTTATATACCCTTTTCTTTCCATTTCATCAAGCGTTCCTGTAATCCATGCAGGGGTGACATTGGTGATTTCTGCCATTCTTCCCATCGGGACCTCATCATCGCATCCGAGAATGAAAAGGATTCTCGCTTCTATTGGTTTCAGGGATATTTTTGCAAGCGATTCTTCCATTCTCTTTTTTCCAAGTGAAAAAATTTTGTAAGAGAGATGCCAAAGTTCAACAAGTTCATCATCACCGCTTATCATTTTTTACCTCCATTTCAAGAGTCTCATTTCCCTCCGATACAACGGAATCCGGACCTTTATTCAATTTTGCTGGCGTTTCAGGTCTTTCCATGTTCGCGGCATTATGAGGATCACTGCCCGTTTCTTTCTGCACTGGCGCAACTGTCAATTTAGAGGATTCTGATGCGGATCCAGCGAAGTTTTTCTTTTCGCCAGACTCTTCGCCGTATATGTATCTCTTCCCGCGGAATAGCGAAAGAATTGCTGCTACTGCAAGTATTCCGGCTCCGGCGTAGAATGATGCATGCAAAGAAGTCATAAATGCTGGTGCCAGGGCTGTTGGGAACCAGTGAGTACCCTCCAGCGTTACAATGGTAGACGGACTCAGGTACGACGTAATTCCTGCTGGCAAAAGCCCGAATATAGTCTGAACTGGGTTGTAACCAAGGAATGCAGAAAAGAGTGCTGAAGTCGCGGGTATTTTATCGAACACCGGTATCAGTATGGGCGCACCGGCAGATACCAGTGCTGTGTTGAATGATTTTGAAAGCAGTGATGTCAGGCTTATAAGCACGACGGAAAAGAATATTCCCATGCTTGCAGTCTGGCCAGCATTCTGCAATGTGGTCCTCATTCCGGATCCTGTTCCCCTGTAGTGCGGTGGAAGGGAATTCATCACCGCTGTTATATTTGGCGCAGCAAACATGCCCATTCCGATACCCATTAAGAAGAGGGTAAGCGCAAACGGGAGATAACTGAAATTGTACGGAAATCTTGCAAGGAGTATGAATGCCACAGCACCTATAACCATTCCGGTTGTGGAGAGAAACTTAGCTCCCATCCTGTCTGAGAGTGTCCCGCTTATCGGCCCCATAAGGACAAAACCAGCCATCATGGGCAGCGTATATATACCGGCCCAGAAAGGTACCGAAGTGTATGAGTATCCATGAAGGGGCAACCATATGCCCTGCAGCAGTATTATAACCATGAACATCACTCCGCCCATACCCATGGACTGGAAAAATCCTGCGAAAGACCCCGTAGCAAATGCCCTGTTCTTGAAGAGCTTCATGTTAAACATCGGCTGTGCAATGTGAAGCTCTACAATCGGGAAGATTACAATCAGTGCTATTCCCACAAACATTGACGTGAGAACCCACGGACTTGTCCATCCCATAGGGGAAGAACCGTAAGGCATCAATCCGTAGGTTATCGCAAGAAGTATAAGTGTAAGACCACCCGCAAATATGGCATTTCCTGCGATATCTATCTTTTCATCCTTGTTCC